>JANQRM010000202.1 GCA_028284565.1 Anaerolineae bacterium
GTGGCCAACCACAATGGAAATTTCCCGATACTGAAGGTCTTCTCAATCATAAGAAGTTTCAGGAGGGGCTTAAAATATTTATCGACGAAAAGAACAGCGAATTCAAAAAAATGGCGAAGACACTCCCTGCAGACCAACGCAAAGCCTTTGAAAGTGCCATTATTGAAAAGTTGGAGAAGAATCCCGTTTCCATCATGCGTGATGTGATTAATTGGGTGCCGGATACGGGTGGCGGTATCTTTGGTCATAATCAAGATGATAATGCGGTCGAATATTATAAACAGGCAAAAAAAGCGGGCGGACTCGGTTCACTAACGCTTGAACAACGACGCAAATTAATCATTGCCCTGTTTGAAGGCGCAACAATTGGTGAAGATGAGACGATTGCATGGAATATTCTCACAATCACAACAGATGATGAAGCACGAGAACTCATCGCCAAAATCGGATGGAGTCGTTGTGAAGATGAATTTGGTAAAAAATTCTCAAAACGCTATCCAAAATCGAAGTACGCTACATCTCCAGCACCTACGAAATAGGCAATACGATTTTATTCTCGTGAGGTATAGTCACCTCGTACAATCCACTTGTATGTTGTCAAAGCTTCCAACGCCATCGGTCCGCGCGCATGAAGTTTCTGCGTACTAATTGCTACCTCTGCACCCAAGCCAAACGCACTGCCATCCGTGAAGCGGGTACTGGCATTGACATACACCGCCGCCGAATCGACTGCATTCAGGAAGGTTTCAGCATGTTTCATATTCTCGGTTAAAATTCCATCTGAATGTTGGGTGCTGTGGTCGCGGATATGTTCGATGGCTTCATCCAGATTGTTCACGACTTTGAGTCCCAATATCAGTGCATACCATTCGGTGTCGAAGTCATCGTCACCCGCTGAGTCGACTCGTTCGTCATGCCCGACGATAGCGTAGGATGCGGGGTCGGCTTTGAAGATCACATCATCTTTGCCGAGAAAATCCACGACTTGAGGCAAAAATTGTTCAGCAACCGATTCATGAACGAGAAGCGTATCGAGCGCATTGCAGACGGCTGGACGTTGAGTCTTGGCATTATGAATCACAGGCAAGCTGGATTCTAGGTTTGCACTTTCATCGACATAAAGGTGACAAATGCCAATCCCACCTGTGATGACTGGAATCGTACTGTTCTCTCGACAGAATTTGTGCAAGCCATTGCCACCACGCGGGATAATCATGTCGATGTACTCATGCAATTTTAGCATCTGCGACACATACTGACGGTCTGTGCTGGCGATGTATTGAATGGTATCGGCTGGGAAACCCACGTGTGCCAGAGCCTCTTGTAGCACGCGCACCAGCTCCAGATTGCTATTCAGCACATCTGAACCCCCACGTAGAATCACCGCATTGCCTGTTTTGAGTGCTAGGGTGGAAATATCGACGGTGACTTGTGGACGCGATTCATAAATCATTCCCAACACACCCAGCGGGGTTCGTTTGCGGGTGATATTAATGCCATTTTCGAGTGTGCGGTCATCGAAGACTTCACCAACGGGGTCAGGCAATTGCACGACTTGTCGAACGTCCTTAATAATCCCTGTCATGCGCCGTTCAAGGTCGATACGGTCACGGATATAAATCGGGTCGATGCCATTTTCCACAGCTTGGGCTTTGTCGATTTCATTCGCAGAGAGGATGCTCGGAGTATTTGCGTCCAGCGCATCTGCGATGGCTAATAAGGCTTCATTTTTCTGCTCGGTGGTGACATTCATCAAGAATTGCGAGGTAACTTTGGCGCGTTTCCCCATGTCAATGAGATCAATCGTTTTTGTTTGAATTGCAATCGTCATATATTCACTCTCACTTGTTCAAAGCTCTTCATATTGTCAAAATAGAAAACTAAAGACAAACTACTAAAAACTAATTACTTTATGTCAACACAACCATATTATTGCGATGGACGACGGCATCCCCATAACTATACCCCAAAATCTCGACAATTTGAGCCGACTTTTGCCCGCAAAGTTGTCTTAAATCGTGGCTGTTGTAATTGGTTAGCCCGTGCGCGATTTCTTTGCCGACCGGATTATGTATCGACACCGTTGCACCCCGTTCAAACTCACCCGATACAGCTTTGATGCCAACGGGTAACAGACTGGCTCCACCCGTCATCAAGACTTTTGATGCGCCCAAATCGATATCCAAACGCCCTTGAATACGGTCTGTGAGCAACCATAGCTTACGACTTTCTTGGATATTGCCTGTCGGATGGAAGGTTGTTCCCAGTGATTCACCATCGACCAATCGCGTGAGAATATTCGGCAATCGTCCATCCGCGATAATCGTCGTGACTCCGCTTCGGGTGGCGATTTGTGCTGCTTGAATCTTCGTCACCATACCACCAGTACCAATAGTCGAGCCTGCACCACCTGCCAGTTCAAACACGGAGTCGTCGATTTGCTCGATGGAATGAATGAGTCTGGCATCTTTGTTTTTGCGCGGGTCATCCGTGAAGAGTCCCTGCTGGTCAGTGAGAATAATCAAAGTATCGGCTTCCAATGTGCTGGCAACCAATGCGGAGAGGTTATCATTGTCACCAACACGAATCTCTTCTGTGGCGACGGTATCATTCTCATTGATGATGGGGATGATGCGATGTTCGAGCAAGGTGCGGAGGGTATCACGGGCATTCAGATAGCGTCCGCGATGGCTGAGGTCGTCACGGGTGAGCAAGACTTGGGCAACCGTGACCTTGAAAATATCAAACAAGTCACTATATATCCGCATCAATCGACTTTGACCAACGGCACTCAGCATCTGCTTTGCAGGTACGGAGCGTCCCAAGTCGGGGAAGTTCAGGCGTTCACGTCCGGCGAGTTGTGCGCCAGATGACACCATCACAACTTCATGCCCCTGTTGATAAAAGAGGGCGATTTGCTGGACGATTTCCAACATCTGCTGACGATTCAGGTTGTCTGTACCATTCGTCAAGACGCTCGTTCCAAGTTTGATGACAAGGCGTTTGGGTTGCATAGTCCGTGAAGGCATGGCTTGGGTCTGTGAGAATGTATTCTAATTCACTATGCTTAGGTGGCATAGCCAAAAAGAGGGGGCAAGATGCACAAGTCAATTTTCCGAATGATGATTCTCTTCGTTTGTCTATCAATGGGGATGCTAATCATGGCACAAGATGACAAATACGCAATCGAACACGACGGACTGACACGGGACTATACCTTGTTTGTGCCTTCATCCTATGATGAAGCTGAAGCGTTGCCATTGGTGATTGCCCTACATCCGGGGCAAACAGATGGTTCGACCATGCAACAACTATCGGGTTTTGATAGGCAAGGCGAATCCTTTAATACGCTAATTGTCTATCCATCAGCGATGAACGGCAATTGGAATCGCCAGCTAGATGCCAATCGTGCGGATGATTTGGGTTTTATCCAAGCAGTGATTGGAAAGGTGAGCCAAGACTATACAGTGGACACCAGTCGAATCTATGCTTTTGGCTATTCTAACGGTGGTGGGATGGCATATCGTTTGCGTTGTGCTATGCCAGAACAACTTGCAGGCGTGGCAGTTTATGCATCACCATTGGAATTTGCTCTGGCGGAGGAGTGTCTGGATGCCAAGCCATTGCCATTTTTGTTGCTACACGGCACAGCTGACCAATTGCTTTCTTTCACGGGGAATGCTTTTGTGCGGGAGGGTCAATTGCAAGGCTATTATTCACCAGACCAGACAGTCACCTTGATGGCTTCGTTGAACGGCTGTGGATTAAATCCATCGACGAATGATGTGAGTGTGGCAGGTACGCGAAATCCGATGATACAGCAAGTTTTTTCGGGATGTACAGATGATGCGTCGGCGGAGTTTATCATCATGCGCGATGTCGATCATTATAACTTTGGCGGACGCTTGCCGATTACCTTGCCAGATGGAAGCAATGGCACAGTAGGGGATGCTGTCTGGGAATTTTTCCTGCGACATCCAAGTATAAGTGATGATTAATCTTATTACAGAAAGCGATATACGATGAAAATAGGACGTTTATTGAGTGTTCTTGTTTTGTTCATCTTCGGGCTGACAGCTGTTGCTCAAGAACAATTCACGATGGACTATGGGGATTATGAGCGCGGGTATTTTCTCTATGTGCCAGAGTCTTATGGCGAAGCAACACCAACCTCTTTGGTGATAGCTTTGCATGGAGCCGGTGGGTCGGGCTTGGATATGGTGCTGGGGTCACGGTTCAATGAGCAAGCCGATGAGAGTGGCACGATTATGGTGTATCCAAATGGCATTCGGCAAGGTTGGGATTATCTGGACAGAAGCCAATTGCATCCAGCAGAACGGGATAGCTTTGTCGATGACTTGGGCTTTATTCCAGCCTTGATTGAGGCGATTCAAGCGGATTACAACATTGATGCCGAGCGAATTTTTGTGGCGGGCTATTCCAATGGGGGCATGATGGCATTGCGCTTAGCCTGTGAGATGCCCGACGTGTTCGCAGGGGCGGCGATATTGTCTGCCAATTTCAGTTTCCGGTTGGTGGAACATTGCAATCAAAATCCGACAACATCGGTGGCGTTCATTTTAGGGACGCGAGATTCAGCCTTTCCGTGGCAGGGGACAGCCTATGTACGGGAGGATGGTTATTATCGGGGGCAGTTGTCGATAGCGCAGACAATTGGCTTGATGACGACGGTGAATCGCTGTGAGACTACGTCAGGTGTGACGACGGTGACGGGTGAAGGCAGTCCGATTGATGTGGTGCATGAGGGCTATAGTGAATGCAGTGATGGGCAAGCGGTTGAGTTATTTGCCTTGATTGATGCTGACCATTCGTATCCGGTGCGACCCTTGATTACCTTGCGGGATGGCAGTGTGGGGCGGGTGCAGGATGTCGTCTGGGCGTTTTTTGGCTTGGATTAACTTGCCTGTTATTATGAATTTTTAGGCGACGAAAAACAGGCAGAATAGATATATTAACTAGGATGTATTGACATTTGAGAAGATAACCATCCTAACCCCTATAAGTCCCTCTCCCGCGAAATGGAATGGAGCGAAGTGGGAGAGGGATTTAGGGTGAGGGCAAAAAACACATGAAACCGCACAAATTTTAGAAATGTCAACAGAACCAAGATACGTACTCATTGCTAATGAAAAACAAACATTCACAAGAACGGCTAGAACGCGCCAAAATTGCACTCGAAGGTTTGTCACTTGGCGATTCGTTGGGTGGCTTTTTTGAGTTCTCGACAGGAAACTCACACTTCATTCGCAATCGGCAAGTGCCACAAGCGGAGTGGCGATTCACAGATGATACCAATATGGCGTTATCAATCTATTCGATTCTGCGCCAGTTTGGCGAGATTCGTCAGGATGAATTGGCACAGAGTTTTGCCGAGCATTTTGACAAACTAAGAGGCTATGGCAAAGGTGCGCGTGCGATTTTTAACCGAATGCGAAAAGGGCAAGATTGGCGAACGGTATCCCAAGCGATATTTGTCGGTGGTTCATATGACAATGGTGGAGCGATGCGGGTGGCTCCACTCGGCGCGTATTTTGCCGATGATATGGATGCCCTTGTCGAAAATGCAAGATTATCCAGCGAAATTACCCATGCTCATCCTGAAGGCATTGCTGGAACGATTGCTGTGGCGGTGGCAAGTGCCATAGCGTGGCTTGGTCGGGGTGAACCTAAACCATCAACACCTGAGTTCATCAACCGAATATTACCCTTTGTCCCAGAGGGCGAAGTCAAAGCGCGATGTCAGCTTGCACTTGAGTTATCGTCTAATGCGACGATGCAAGAGGCTGTCGAGTTACTTGGGAATGGAAGTCCCGTCACAGCGCAACATACTGTTCCCTTTACGCTTTGGTGTGCGGGAAGATGGCTGGATGATTTTGAAGAAGCCTTCTGGATGACAGCCAGTGGTGGCGGAGATGTCGATACGACTTGTGCGATTGTCTGTGGCATCATCGCAAACTATGTTGGACGCGAGGCATTCCCAAAAGCATGGCTGGAACTGCGAGAGGATTTGTCTGCTTGGGCATTTGAGGAAACAACAGTCATTTAAGTATCAGCTTGTTCATCCTCACTGCGCCAGAGCTTGTGGATTTCGGTGATTTGCCACCAAGCGGGACCAGCAGGTGCATGGAGCATCATGGGGCGGATGAAGTCGGCGGCTTTCTCTAAGCCCTCTTGTATCTCGATGTATTCACTTTCCATCTCTAGGGAGAGGATGCCATCGTAGCCGATGAGCCTCAGCGTGGCGATGACCTCGCGCCAAGTTTGTTCGCCGTGTCCCCAGCCGGGTATTGTGAAGGTCCATGAGCGGTGGGCAGGTTGGTCAATCGGTGTCGAATCAAATGTCCCGCGCAGGCGATGGTTGGAGTCGTGGAACAGGGTGTCTTTCAGATGCACATTTTGGATCAAATCACCCAGATAACGCATGGCATCGAAGGGGTCGATGTGTTGCACCCACATATGCGAAATGTCGAAATTGCAAGCGACCACATCGCCGATTTCATCGTGTAGACGACGCAACTTTTCGGGTGTGTGAATCATGTCATTCACTTGCATCTCAAAGCAGAGGGTCACGCCATAGTCGGAGGCGATTTTGCCATGTTCCTTCCAACAGGGGATGAGGCGTTCTTCCCATTGCCAGTCGAGGGCTTCGCGGTAGATGGGGAGGTCAGTGTTGACAATCCATGTGGGGAATGTACCATCTTCCTCTGCTTCGGGTATTCCGGCGACAAGTGCCATACGTGTACAGCCAATTTTCGCCATGAGTTCGCAGGCTTGACGGAATTGTTGGGAATACTCATCAGCCAGTTTGGGATTGGGGACAAGGGGTGTGCCGTGTCCGCTGAAGGAGTAGATTTCCAAGCCATGTTCGGCATAGGTATCCAGCCAGCGTTGTCGTTCTCCATCGTCTTTCAGCAGGGTTTCCACATCGCAATACTTCTTGGCGGCAGGTCCCGTAGCGGCGAGTTCGACGGCTGTGCAACCGAGTTTCTGGCAAAATTGTAGCCCTTCGTCAAAGTTAAATTTCATAATGAAGTGGGTGTTGATTCCCAATTTCATGGTCAAATCCTCGTTTTTCTATGGCAAAGATTATAGCGATAGGAGAAAAGTACGGACAACTTTCGCTGGATTCAGGTTCTCAAGGTTGGATGAAAGTTCTACAAACCGTTATAATTCGATTATTCCGACTCATCTAAAAGGGAAGCAGATGATTCACCAAAATTATAACAATGCCAAAACGATTACGCGCCTCATTATTCTCGTCGGCATTATTGGGATGCTGATTTTTGCCGTCTATACCATCGGCAATTTGGGAGAAACGTTGGCAGATGTCCCCGTAACGACAATTTTCATTCTGGGTCTCATCTGGTTGATTGTCGGAATCTTGCTGTGGATATGGCTCGCTCGTAACAAACCTCAAACGCGCTCCCAGCCGGCTATCCGTGCGATGGAAACCAAACGCATTGATGAGATGGAACGGGTGAAGAAAGCCACAGGTCCGCTGACACCCCCGACGAAAACCCCAGCGGATGCTATGGCAAAATCGGCTTCAGCTCCGGTTTCAGATAGCACACCAGATGATTTAACTGTGATTGAAGGGATTGGTCCTAAGAGTCGGGATGCACTGCACTCGGCAGGGATTACGACGTTTGCTCAATTGGCTGATTCCACTCAAGCTGAACTTGACCGTATAGTCAAAGTGGAGCATAAAGTTAAGATTATCGGTGATACGGAGACATGGGCGAAGCAAGCGGCGTTCTTGGTTGATGGGGATATGGGTGGCTTGAAGAAGTATCAGGATTATCTGATTGGCGGACGTGAGCCAAACAAGCCCAATCCACCGGAAGATTAAACAAAGTGTAAGAGCGACTTGTTCGGAGAGCCGCCCTTACGGAGAATCTTATAACTCGGTTTAAAGGACGAGTTAAGCCCTTCATACCCTTAATTGATTTCGCTGATGGTGAAAGTGACCACACCCACATTGTAGAGTGAGCGAATTTTGGCAGGTGCTTCGTCTGCACGAATAATGAGGGTTTCATTGGTATGGAGTACGGTGTCTTCATTGTTGTGGAAAAGCCATGCGTCGCCTTTGGTGATTGTTAGTGCATAATATCCCATTGGCAGTTCTTGCATATCGCGGAAGATGAAGCCTTTTTGTGGTTTGCTGACAGGTGCGATTTCTTCTGAAACATTGTGTTGGATGATGGATTGTGCGTACATGATTTAACCCCTTATTTTTGTGCCACCGTTTTGTATTTTTGGTAGCTCGTTTCTGATAATTCCACTATATAAAATTCGAGGGGTAGCGATCACCCCCCCTAGAGGTAGTCTTTTGCAAAAGAAGGATGGGGAACTATAATTTAATAAATTATGGTGTGCTGATATGGGAGTTCGGTTGTGTCGGATTCAGAATACCCCCTCATTCCGCTTGATGATTTTAAAGACCGTGAAATTGAAATTTTGACCTTAATTGCGCAGGGTGCGAGCAATCAAGAAATTGCAGAAACACTTTTCATCACCAAAGAGACAGTCCGCTGGTATAACAAGCAAATCTATAGCAAATTAGGGACAAGTCGGCGGACGGAAGCGGTGGCATTGGCGCGACAGATGGGCTTGTTGCCGATGGATGATTCATCACCTTCTGTTGTGAGTTTACATAGCAATATTCCGGTGTCATCGGGGACGTTTTGGGGACGTGAAGATGCGTTTGATACCTGCCGAAATATGCTGAATCAATCCCAGACTCGTTTGTTGTCCATCATTGGGCAAGGTGGAGCGGGTAAATCGCGCTTGTCGATTGAGCTAGCACATTCAATGCATGAGTCCTTCAGTGATGGCATTTTCTTCTTTGAATTGGCTCCCTTGCGTGGAAGCGAGGCGGTGATCTCGCTCTTGATTGAAAGGTTTCAATTGAAGGAATCTGCAAAGAAGCCCCTTGAACCGATTCTGAATTTTTGTCGGGATAAGCAATTGTTGTTGGTCTTTGATAATTTTGAGCATCTGCAAGAAGCCTCAGCTATTCTCACGGAGATATTGAAAACGGCACCTGCTGTCAAAATCATTGTGACCTCACGGGAACGCTTGAATGTGCAAGAGGAGACAGTGTATCCCTTGCAACCACTGGCGACAGATGCAGATAAGTTGTTCATTGAGATGGCACAACGTCATGACCCGCAGTTTGTAATTGATGAAGCCGATGTCGAGACACTTGAACGAATTTGTGAGTTGGTAGGGTATTTGCCTTTGGGGATAATCCTTGCGGCGGCATGGGTGGACACATTGACCTTAGCTGAGATCGCGGATGAAATTGAAACGAGTCTGGATTTTTTAGCCCCTAAGTCGTTGGGGGATGAACGACGGCATCGCTCAATGCAAGCCGTATTTGAGTCCACATGGAAGCGGTTATCTGCTGGTGAGCAAGGGGTGTTGATGCGTTTGTCGGTGTTTCGGGGTGGGTTTACTCGGAAAGCGACGGACGTGGTGGCAGGCGGATCTTTATCTACATTGCAATCCTTGTTACATAAATCACTGGTGCAACGGACAGCGAAGCAACGTTTTGATCAGCATACTGTTATTCGGGAGTTTGCGCGGGAGAAGTTGATGGAAGCTGAGCTATTTGATGCCACAAAATTGGCACATGCTCAATATTTTCATCAGGTGATTGCAGATAACAAAAAATTGATGCGTGGGCAGACTTATTTGTCGTCTATACAAGCGGTGCGTAATGAACTGGATAATTGCCGTTCTGCATTGGATTGGACCTTAGATGGTCATGCTATTGCATTAGGTTGCAATATCGTTGATAAGTTCCGCTCTTCATTAACAACACAAGGTTTATATGAGGAAGCGATTGTTTACATTGAAAACGTATTGAAGCAGGTCGATGACGTCGAGATGCAAATTCGCCTTTTGGATGTTCTGGCTGTGTGTCAGAAGCTACGAAGACCCTTCGAAGTCGTGAAACAGTCTATTGATCAAGCCTTTCAGCTTATTCATCAGTTAGACGATGATAACAAACTCTTGTATTTGTCTCGGCTTCATCAAAATTTGGGAGAGCTATATTACAATAAACCGGATGCCGAGCTCGCTCTCGACCACTTCACTCAGGGTTTAAGTTATGCCGAGGCATTAGGTGACGCAGATGAGATTATGGGTTCTCTGACAGGTCTCGCAAAATCATACCTCAGCAATAGTAACAGTAGCCAAGCCGAAACGTTCTTGAACAGGGCATTAGCAATTGCTAAGCAGCAGGGTGATCTATTTGAGCAGGCAGGAATTCATAATTTTTTGGCTTTTGCACATGAAATTCGAGCAGAATATCCTGCGGCGCAACACAATTATGAATTGGCATTAAATCTCTATTATGAGGTCAATCATTTGAGTAATGCTTCTTCGGTTCTTGGTAATTTAGGCTGGCTCGCAGAATTGCAGGGTGACCTTGCACAGGCTCGGCACTATACAACGCAATCTCTACGAGAAGCGCGTCGTGTTGGATTTACATATGGTGTCAGTGGTACATCCATCAATCTAGGCTTTATTTGCCTCAAAGAAGGCGACCACGATTCGGCTTATAACTATTTGCTGGAGGGAAGTGATATCGCACTTGAACTGGGATTTGAAGCGTTTGCGCTTGAAGCCTTGGTTGGTGTTGTTGTTATTCTTGACAAAGCAGGTCAGTTTGAGCAAAGTGCCGAATTATTAGGTTTTATTCAAGGGCATTCAGCTGTCAATCATGATGTTGAAGTTCGGCTGAGTGATTTTGAATATCGCTTTGAAACGGCGTTGTCTGCTGATGAGTTAGCTCAAGCAAAAGTGCGTGGACAAGCACTTGATTTGCATGAGGTGGTTGCATCATTAAAACAATCTGCATAAAGCGGGGGATATTAGATTAAAACCCCGCTTCTTGCATTTAAATCACTCGTGTATCTTCTCCAGAGCGGACTTCCTGCACGATATCGCGGAGGATTTTAGCGCGTTGGCGGAGTTTGTCCGTTTCCCATGTGCCATCGCCTGTCAGCCAGCCAGCCATGCCACAACAAACAGCCCCTGCTTGTAGAAAATCTTTTGCATTTTGGTCAGTCATACCCCCGTTGCACATAAATTTCATGTGGTTCAGCGGTCCTTTGACGGATTTGAAGTAATTGAGTCCCATTGAGCCGATGGGGAAGATTTTGAGCATTGGTACATCCGTTAACCATGCTTGCACACATTCGGATGGCGTGATGACTCCGGGAGCTATAAAGACATTTTGACTGACGACATATTCGACAATCTCTGGCTGAAAGGCGGGCGAGACCACGAAATCAGCTCCGGCATCGAGAACACGCTTGGCAATATCCAAATCTAAGACGGTTCCCATGCCGACACAAGCAGTATCGCCAAATTCAGCTTTAACAGCTTGCATGGCTTCTATCGGCTGGGTGGAGTTCATGGTGAATTCAAAGGCGTTAATCGCCTCATCCATCATGGCTTGGGTGGTGCGAAGGGCAACATCGGGCGGGAAATGTCCACGCATCCCCGCCACGATTCCGCTATTTTCCATAAATTGAAAGGCGGTTTCTGTGTGCATCATCCGCTACAACTCGCTGTAAAGGTGAATGAGTCGCCAATGACTGCGCCTAAGCGGACTTGGAAGGTCGTATCCGTGTTGAATGTCCATGTCAGCGTGGTATCAGTGATTGAGCCACCAAAGAGTGATCCGTCTGTATTATGAAGTCCGATGCGGTTGTTCATCTCGGCTTGGAAGTTAGGGTTGTTGGCGGTGAAGGTGATGGTTGTGCCAGCTTTGACAGTCCATGTGCCACCTACTGGAATGAAGTTTGTGCCAGTTTCTCTCTGTGTGACATTGGTTGTGAAGGTGGCATTCTGGCAAATCGCCCCAAAGCCTTCGGTAGTCACTCGTGCCATTGCAGGTTCTTGAGTTACCGATGGATTCGGTGTCGATGTGGTATCGGCAGTCGTATCCGCTGTCTCTGGGAAGAGGGGCAAGGTGACGCAGGGGTCCGTGGCTTGCACCGTATCGAAGCGTACCCAGTTGTTGCGTTCCGTGTAATACCAGATGTAGTTCGTGCTATCCGTCAGGCGATAGATGGCATTCAAGGAACTGCCAATGGGGAAGAATCCAGACACTTCAGCAGTGATATTGGGTTGGGCGCGGAGGTTGAGGGCTTCCGTATTGCCACCGACAGAAATGGCGGTTACGGTGCATCCGGTTGCGGGAGGGCTGGTCACTTCATTGGTCGTTGCATCGCCAACTGTTGTCTCCGTTGTGGTCGTATCGGTGGTGGTTGTTTCTGTAAATGTGCCACTACCGGGGGCGGCAATTACGAAGTTTCGGGGGAGAAGGCGAATCGGTAGGAATACGAATCGTCCCTCATCATAAGGAGAAGCGGCGAAGGGTGGTGAGGCAGGTTGTAAGTTTGTATCCAAGCTGATGAGTGTTTCATTGCCTGATGGCAGGGGTACGGTTGTATCGCTCGCTGTGATGCTGGCTTGCCCTTCTAAGATGCTGATGATGAAATCCCCTGCGAGTTGTGCGCGGACAAAAGCCGTCCCGTTCAACAAAATCTCGACACCGTTGATGTCAAGCCGAATGTTATCTGGGACCCCGTTAGGTGATTGAATGAGAATACCGCTGTCTGGTGTATCGACACAGCTATCGAGGACATCGACACTTTCAAAGGTGAAGGCTTGCATGGGGCTAGCTTGGTGTGTGACGGCACTAACTTCTGGAACTGGGTCGCCGGGTTGGACAACAGGTAAGGATTCTGCGCCACCCTCGACTTCGATAAATTGCGCGAAGACCCAACCAGCACCCCGAAACTCATTAGGTATTTCGATTCGTAGCCACTGATTGTCTGAGGAACGTCCAGTAGCGATGAAGTTTTCACCATTCGTCAGTTGCCAGATGACGGTTGTCGTCCTGTCCGGAAGTTGACGAACAATCACACCATTCAAAGCACGGACAATGGCAGGTTTTGAACCCACTGCAACTGGCGCATCCTCGCCTACCGTCACAGCATTGGTCATGGCAACATCGCCAAAGGCAATCAGGGTTGCATCGACTGTACTATTGGATTCAGTGGGGACTGGTAAATTCATCACACTCACTGCCCAATTGCGGTCATCCGTGGGGAGGGTGTTGAGCCTCAGCGATTGGAAATTGCTCAACGTTTCCGTGTCGCCAGCATTAGAGAAAGTGAAATCCTCGATGCCTTCACGGGGTGTAGAATCGGTCACGCCATTTCCAAGACATGCAAGGTCACTACCTAAGCCTTCACAGAGGAGTTCGGTGGCAGTAAAGGCTTGCTGGACATTAATGGGACATTCGGTTGATTCATCTTGTGCGAGTACACCAGATAAAATAACAAATAGGCTGATTATCCAAATCAAAGTAATGTATCGGTTGGGTCGTATCATGTTGACCTCCAAAGCGTGAATGGATTGTCTGTGTTCAGTATACCAGCGAAACGGGAATCTCTGCATCTAAAAAGGGCAAGCGTATGGCTGGCGTGGGCAATCGCGTTATAATAAATTCACCACTGAGCCACTGAGGACACAGAGAAGCATGTCAATTACAAGTTTCTGAGAAGACAGGTGGTACTTAATACTAGACTATGTCAAAAACATTTCAATAGATTTTTGACCAGTTACAATATAAATCTCTATGAGAAAA
>JANQRM010000215.1 GCA_028284565.1 Anaerolineae bacterium
ATATGTCCTGACTGCGTCAAGCGACGACATAAATCCACGGAAAAATATGCATTCCCACCACTGGCGTGACGCATCGGATTCGCATGTATCATCAGCGGAATATCACTATTCTGCGAAATCGCCTCGAAATAGGCATACACCGCTTCGTCGCCGTAATACCGTTCAGGATAATAAACCAACAGCGCATCCGCCCCCCATTCACCCGCCTCTTGAGCAAATCGAATCGCCTCACTCGTCGCCCCTTGCATTTGATTCGCCGCAATCACCAGCGCATCCTCCGACGCATCAATTACCGCCTGATTCAGTTGACGCACTTCCGCATCCGTCAACAGATTAAACCGACTCGTCCCCGCCGTAACCATCAACACATCTGCCCCATTATTGACAAGATATTCCACATAACGCGCTGTCGCCTCAGCATCGAATTGTTCATCCGCCCTAAATGCTGGCAAAATCGGATACACTGGTCCCTTGATTTGGTCTTTCAATATGGTCATATGGTTTCCATCTCACATGGATAAAAATAATCAGAATTATGTCTTGAAAATGCGTAAAAATGTAAGGGCTGTTCGTGAACCGTCCCCAAAATGCCAACTTAAGGATAACTCGTAATCCCCAAACCAATCTTTAAGTCAGCCAATCGTCCTAAAATTTCTGGCGACAAGTTAAATCCAACTTGTTCAAACAGCGTACAATAAATCTCCAATTGGTATGCTTCACTCAATCTCAATAGTTGCTGGCGTTTGGGTTCAAGAATGCATAATAAATGTTCGAGGTGCAATGTAAATGATTCTTCTGGTTTGAGCTTGGAGTCAATACGCCATTGCCCTTGCTTATAAGCGGAATACTTCGGATTATTTCGCGGATACTCACCTTTCCGATATGAGCGATCCGGTTTCAAACTTAAAACTTGCGTAATCTCATCAGGTTCTAAATCTTCACTCCGAACAATAAAGCTCACAAGTGAATATGGGAAATTTGTTTCGTTATCCGCTTCCAATTTTTATCCTCAGCACCTTTGAGTCCTGATGGTGAATGTCTAAGCCACCCACGACCTTTGCGTTGAATCGTTTTACACATACCCCCCATCAATCAAAAACTGGGCATACTGAAAATCCCGTTCCTCATCAATATCCACCGACTTCAACGCTGACATCGCGACCCCCGCCACCGTCCCACGGAAAAAGCTCTGATTCTGCTGGAACGCCTCCCACCATGACAGATAGAATGCCCCATTCGGATGATAGGCTTTCGGCTGGTCTTGCGAGCGCGTATTCCCCGAATTCAATGCCTCAGAAAGAGTCAACTCATTCAACCCATCCTTAAACGACACCTGAAAATGTGGCGGAAAACTATACTCTGTAACACTAATCACCGTATCCACATCTTCTGTCAGCAAATCAAACCCCGCCTGAATATCCAGCCCATCTTTGAAGGGACAGGTTGGCAACAGCAAGCCAATTACATCATACTGTCCCTTATACCCATCCTGCGCAACAACGTGACTCACCAAGTCCACCACCTTCACCGTATCCCCCGCCAATTCAGCAGGACGCTGATGTGCCGTCACCGCCTCATAATCGTCTGCCACCGCCAGAATCTCGTCATCATCCGACGACAACAAAATCGTGTCAAAACATCCACTCTCAATTGCTGCATCGATACTATACGCAATCAAGGGCTTCCCACCCAACAGACGAATATTCTTACGAGGCAAACGCTTCGAGCCACCCCGCGCCGGAATCAACCCCAACGCCCGCTTTAGTTTGGTCATCTAACACCTTATCTGCTTAAAGCCAGTAGTCTCAACTTTCTGCCTATCAACACGTCCCCAATTTATACCCACTCATTACTCGAGACTCATAACTTAACACTCAGTCCTCAGTCCTACCCATACTGCTGAAAAACCTGCTCATTCTGCACAATATCTCGTATCGCATGACAAATGCGGTCCACATCATCTAGTCGGATATTATTCGCCGTCGGCAAACTCAAGCCCTGTGATGCCAAACGTTCTGAGATAGGGTACTCGTCAACCGTTTTGGCAGATTGATAGGCTGGCTGTTGATGCAAAGGATAAAACACCGGACGAGTCTCAATGCCCCGCTCGGCTAATTTCTCCGCCAACGTATCGCGGTCAATCCCCGTCACGGTCTCATCCACCAGCACACTATACAACCAGAACACATTCCTAGCCCAATCATGATTCGGTGGCAACACCAAACCATTCACCTCGCTCAAATAGTCATGATACCGCTCCACCACTTGCTCCCGATACGCCAGAAACTCATCCAGTCGTTCCAACTGTGCCAACCCAATTGCCGCCTGAATATTCGTCAGCCGATAATTATAGCCCGCGTACTCATGCCAATAGCGGTTCGTCGGACGCATCCCATGTGCACGCATCACCGCCATCTTGTCATACAACGGAGCATCATTCGTGACGACCATCCCACCTTCGCCTGTCGTGATGATTTTATTTGCAAAGAAACTGAACGCCCCCGCGTCGCCAATCGTCCCCACATACTGCCCACGATACTGCGCACCCAATGCCTCCGCAGCATCTTCCAATACCAACAGGTTATGCCGATTCGCAATCTCCAGCACTGGGGTCATCTCCGTGGGATGTCCATACAAATGCACCGGAATAATCGCTTTCGTCTTGGGAGTAATAGAGGATTCCAACTGCTCAGGGTCAAGATTCCATGTCTCAGGGTCCACATCCACCAGCACCGGAGTAGCACCACAATGCACCACCACATTCGCCGACGCACCAAATGTCAAATTCGGGACAATCACTTCATCCCCCACACCAATGCCCATCGCCACCAATGCCAGATGCAACGCTGTTGTCCCATTCGATGTCGTCAGTGCATACTTCACGCCTAAGTATTCAGCAAAGGCTTCTTCAAAGCGCGTGACATAACTCCCCTTCGACGAAATCCAGCCCGTCGCAATGCAATCCGTGACATACTTAATCTCATTCCCACCGAGAGAAGGCTCCATCACAGGCACACGCCACAAATCCGCCCACGACAACAAATCCACCGGACGACCTTCCGCATTCAAAATCGGCAGATGTCGAATCCGTTCACTCAGCAAAGCCACATTCGCTTCCCGGCTGAAATCCACATGCCCAGCCGTGAAGTCCGTCGTCATATAACTGTGCGCAAGTTCTTCTAAAGATGCCCCCTGCAACAACGCCCGACGCACATCCCCATCCGTGAACAACCCCTTCAGGATGTTGTCGCCATCCACCATCAACACCACCCCACCGACTCCCGCATTCAGCCGTTCCAGCACCTCATGTAAGGTCACATCTAGGGATAAACAATTTCGTGTTACATCTGTCATCTATTTTTATCCATTATCCAACTGGTTAGTCCCAAACCACACCCGATACACATTTTCAACAGTCAATCTATTTTGGTATATTCTATCGTCAACCATTCACAATCACAGGCTAATCCTTGCCCAGAATGCGATGGAATAATTGTAAAACCAATTGTTTCATCGTATCCACATTTTGGTCATCGTAAGCAACAACGTGTGCTTCATCCACATGATGCTTAAGTATGGAACGCTGGATTATTCCAGAGTTTCCATAAGCAGGGATACCAATAACAAATTGAGGCACAGGATCAAACTGTCGTAGCAAATCCACTTGTTCGGCAACAAATGCTTCATGGTCATATTCAGCGAGGATAACCACCCCCTCAAAACCTTCGACAAATAGTTCTGTCATAAGGTCAGCTGACTTTACACCACGATTGCCAAATAACTTAAGCATAGGTGCATCAGCAAGTTTCATTTCGCCCAAGCACATCCTGTCATTCATTTCGATTAGTGATTCATGACTTAATGAGGCAACAAAATGAGTAACCCCCTCAAACGATTCGCCCAGTATCAACAATTTTAGATATTGTGGTAAAGACATAGCCTCAACTTCCCCTATTATACTGACTGACGATTATACACGCCTTCAATCGGGTTCATCAGCTGTTTATAAGAACGGAAGTCACTTGATAACCAACTTAACCTAAGTTCCATTTAAGAGATATGGAGCGAAAATAAGCAGAAAATTATGGAAGAAATCAAACCGTGTAGTGGCAGACCCATGTGTCTGCCATAAAATTTGTTAGTATTTTCGGCTCATCCAAAATTGGGATTAATTGAGAAATCTATATCCTTAAAATTGTGCTTCAGCACATGACAATACACTAACAGGTAACTTCGAGCCACTTGCAACAGATTTAGGAATTGCCGACCAGCATGGGCTTTTTTTAGAAGACTCCCTCCCTACGAAGTGGGGAGGGCTGGGGTGGGGATTTAGTACGAAAACGGTTAGAAAATTCTCATCCCATCGACTTTTGTGATACTATTGATACAGAACATATGTTCGAAGCATCTTAACAACTTAACCACCACACAGCTACAACTGTTCTGAACTAACATCTTCCAAACCAACTTCTAACTGTAATTTGAGGATATGGCGGGAAACGGCGAGAATGCCCTTGCCAACCACCGAAAACATATATCGAACCGGCGGCGGTAAAAACGAAAGCAAATCAAATGGAAACCAGATTCAAACTTTATCCGTCGCCACGACGGGAACGCGCCTGTCAACCGTCGAAAATAGTTATCTTCCGCGCAACGGTAAAATCGACACCAACATTAGACAAACCAAATCCTAACCAGCAATCCAGAAAGCTGATATGCTGAGACGCTGAATTGCTAACAGCTCTATTCTGAAATCTAAATCAAGGCTGATAATTATCAATCATCTCACCCAAGATGTCCCGTTCCAGATAAGGCATCAGCAGGTTATAGGCTTGCATCGGAATCTCAGAGTCAATGGTATAGTCTTTCCCATCCATGCGCGCACCCCACGGCGTATGCCACTCCCCTTGCGACGAGGTATAGATTTGTATTTCTCCCCTAGTTGTTTGGAAGGTAAAGCTGATGAAAGGATAATCATCCGTCCATTCAATGCGAGGTTCATACCTGCCTTCAACTAAGGGGGCTGTCTCTAGCAGAGTGATGAATTCGCCAACAACATCACTGGGGATAGTAATCGTTGCAGTTTCCATGACCTCACCCTGAGCAAGGCTAAACGTCACATCGCCTGCCCAACCCTCATCATTCTTGCCTAAGATATAACTTGCTTCTGACGGATTCCATCGCACTAAGCCCGACCAAAAATCTTGGATTTGCACCACCGTCACATCCGATAAACTAAGTGTCATCGGGAACAAGCGTGGGAACAATACGATAGCCATACCGATAGCAATGCCCAAAGCTAACATGCTAAAGAATGCTAATCGTCTGTTGGATGATGCGTCGTTCTTCCGTTTGTTCTTTGGCTTCTCAGGAACCATCTCATACTCCGTTATCGTTATCCGACATCAATCATACAACGTCATTGAAGCCAAGATGGTT
The DNA here is from genome assembly GCA_028284565.1 of Anaerolineae bacterium. The sequence goes on from JANQRM010000215.1 coordinate 5,440, forward strand.
CCATCGCTTATTGATACGCCACCCGCTGAAAACGCAAAATCAACCAGCGTATCATCCCCAATTGCAGGACAATCCCAATCACCAGCGCAATCCACCACAAGGCATTCCCATCCAACGCCAGCCAATACGATTTCACCACCCAATATGGTGGAAACAAGCCAAACAACCATTGAATCGGTTCAGGCACAAACCAGCCAATCAGGATTATCAAACCCGACACGCCCACAAACTTCGTCATAGCAAAGCCCTGCACCTTATTCTCTGCAAAGCTCGCAAAGAAAAGCATCGAAATTGGTGCGGTTAAGGATGCCCCAGCCGCAATTGGAACCAATTGCCAGATAGGAACCAGTGCTTGATTGATAATCAGCATCGAGACCAACACACCCACAAAGCCAATCACTGTCGCCACGATAATGCGATACATCACATACTGCCCAATCGACACCGGTGTCACCAGCATCGCTTTAATCGTGTTATCGTCCTTCTCATCCAACAGCATGAAACCAAAGATGACCCCAATCAGTACCGCACCCACATAAATGGACAAGTACGCCACCAACATCGGGAACACTTCATTTAAAGGGAAGTCAAACGCCTCTGTCGGCAACACTCCGTTTTCAGTTAGATAAGTATCCAGCCACGGCAAACCAAAGCGAAGGATGAACGCCACAACAAAAATATATGCCAGCATCATCAGCATGAAGCTATCACGCCCGATAATCTTCACATCGTTCTTGGCAATCTTCTGAACCAGCTGTGTCATTTGCATAATGTCACCCCACCTTTTCGATAATATGCGTTTGGAAAGCCCGCGATGCCCACAAAGTCAGCACGACCAATATCACCCCCGTATAGATGAAGGCATACAGCCACTCTTCCGTCGTCAATGGCACAAACGCCCCTTTCATCAACATCGTCGGCGCGCTTGTCGGAATGATGAGAAACATCGGACTCACCACCACATCCAAAAAATGGAGAAATGGCAACTGCAACAGAGAAGCGACAACCACCAACGGCACGAGGAAATCCGTAATTTTGTCATAGCGTACAATCATGATGATACCAATCAGCGTATACATCACACCCATCGCCACAATCCCAATCAACAAGATGGGGATATTCGGGAGTGCCACCACTTGATTAAAACTGATAATCAGCAACGCCCCACCAATCATGATGATGGACTCAATCGTCGCCAATGTCGTCAGCGTGACAATCTTAGACCACAGATACTCCGATGCCCGCAAAGGAGAGACAATCATCGCATTGATTGTGCCTTCATCCTTCTCAAAGACAATCATCCCCGCCACATAAAGCAGTGTCGAACCACCCACCACCAGCAACAAAATCACGGGTATGGTCGAGGCAAATTGTTCTGTACTCAGCAATTGAGACAAAATCACCGCCACCAATGCCCCCACCCCAATGCCAATAGCATACAGCCGATTGCGTACCTGTACCGTTACATCCAACTTCATCGTATTCATCAGCCGAGTCATGCGCTTAACTCCTGTCCTGTCACGTCGATGAAGATGTTCTCCAGTGTCGTCTCCTGGGTATGGATGGTCTCAATCCGATGAGCTGATTTGAGCAAATGCAGGAAGTCGTTGTTCTCGCCCAGCCCATCCAATGCAAATTCTTGATGTTGTGTCTCTTCTGCACCGTTCAGGTATTCCACCTGCACCTGACGCTTGCCATATTGCTTCTTGAGCGTTGATGGTGTATCCACCAGACTCAAATTCCCTTGGGTGATAAAACCCACGCGGTCACACAGCTCATCCGCAACCATCATATTGTGTGTCGTGATAAACACCGTCATTCCGCGCTGACGCAAATCGAGGATGAAGTCTTTGATATTCCGCGCATTCACAGGGTCAAGACCACTCGTCGGCTCATCCAAAAACAGCACCTTCGGCTGATGAATCAAACTCCGCGCCACATTCAAGCGCACTTTCATCCCCTTGCTATACTCCGCCACCCGCTTCTCAGCATCCTCTTTTAGCCCCACACGCTCCAATAGCTCCATTGGATTGGCAGTCTCACGACTATAAAGCGAACGGAAATAATTCAGGTTTTCCAATGCTGTCAGTTTGAGATAGTGATTCGGTAGTTCAAAGGACACGCCAATCTGCTCATAATAGTCCTGCCCCCAGCCACTGACCTCCTTGTTCATCACTTGGATGCTTCCCCCGTAGCCCTTCAGCAACCCGATGAGAATCTTCTGCGTCGTGGATTTCCCTGCCCCAGAAGGACCTAGAAAGCCAAATATCTCACCCTCTGCAATCTCAAAATTCAGCCCATGAAGCGTCTCTTGGCTGGCTTTGGGATAGGTATACGTTAAATTGTTAACCTTAATCATCTTGTTCCTCCAAGCCCATTTGATTTTTCGTCATCGCCACAATTTGTCGCAGAACACTTTTACCAGCTTCCGGGTCGGGGTTAACTGGGGTCAATGCCCTATCCATAATCTCACCAATGCCTTCTAGCAGGTCGTCTGTTGGCGGGATATAGTTGGGATTCTTCACCTCATCCATCCCCACCAAGCCATACGCCAGCATATCCATAATGTGCGCGATCACATTCGCATTCATATCATCCCGTATCGCGCCCGCCTCCTGCATCATCTTCACAAAGGCAAAGCGTGTGTTGTGCTCTTGTTGCTGGCGGAACAGGTTATCTGGTTTCCGAACATAACTCCCTAGCACATGCATATCCTGTTTGAACATCGCTGACATAAAGGGATTAGCATTCAGCGCAACAAGCGTATTCTTGTACATCGCCCCAATCGTTCCGCCTTTAGGGTCGGCTTCGAGCAGTGCTAGCCAATGTTCAGCATAGGCTTGCATCTCCCGCAAGAGCAACGCCTCAAAGAGTTCATCCTTGCTCTTGAAATGCAGATAAATCGCACCCTTGCTGATGCCCGCTTGGTTGGCAATATCACTCACTGTCGTTTTGTCATAGCCATAATGCACAATCAACTCCGATGCCGAGTCGAGAATACGTTGTTCGCGTACCTCATTGTCCGATTTAACCGGGTTCAAACTTGCCTCCTGACCAAATGACCAAATTCTTATAATGGGTCAAATTGTATAAATATTCGATGCAAAAGTCAAGTGGAATCAAAAAACCTCCTCAAAATTAGGGGGCTAAATAGAATACGCTACAAACAGTATGATTATTAGTTGCTAGATAGATTTCTGATAACGAGTTTAGAGTTACCATCAATAGTATATTATTTTTTACTTCACTCGTACCAAAGTCGTATAATAATTTTGTTATTAATCAGAGCGAATAGTTGAGAACCTTTAGCTTCAATTGATTGTATTCCTCGAATTTTCCCATGTCGTTGCCATACTGATTTGGATTGTGACCATAAAGTACCATTACCATGAACTTGAAAAAGTCGTTCATTTGTTGCGGCCAATGCCTCTACCGCATGCGGGCGCCCGTCTGCCTCACCCCAGTAGTTTGGATCACCTTTATGTGTGTTTCTCCATATTTTGCCTCCGTCAATCACCTGATACAAATTGTCCCCGGCAGCCGCAAGATGCTTCACGCCATGCGGACGCCCATCCGATATCGTCCAATAGTTTGGATCACCTTTATGTGTGTTTCTCCATATTTTGCCTCCATCAATCACCTGATACAAGTTGTCCCCGGCAGCCGCAAGATGCTTCACGCCATGCGGACGCCCATCCGATATCGTCCATTCAGAATCAGTGTAGCGAAAAATTCTTCCATTAAGTAATGCTTTATATACAGTACCTAAATCATCAACAGCAATGTATCTAATGTCCATTTCATATTTATCAAAATATATGCTGTTTGCACCAGCTATATCGTAATCACTTAGACCAACTCTCTGACCCATTCCCGTTGCCATGCCAGAATCTTTCACATGCACTGGCTGACCCTTTAAAGCAATCATGTTTTCACCGTCTGGTAAATAATGCATTATTGAATGGACATCATATGGTGTGTAAATCGTGTAATCCTCTCCTATTGCGTAATTGTATTCAGATGATTTAACATTAATATATGCACCTCGATCTGGACGCTGATGCTCATGTTTAAAGCCTACAGAGTGACCAATCTCATGCATAACAACTCCTACGAGACGATTGAATTCATTATCATCAATGTCATCGGATTCATGAACACTAAATGCCCCTGATGTCAACGCACAACCGACAACCTGTTTGCCTCCTTGCATTCCAACAGGAGACTGACATTTTGACAGAGTCAGTTCAAATTGTAGATAGTTACGAACATTCTCTTTCGGATTTAGTTCGCTTAGCTCAATATCCGTATAATTGTTCCAATTCTGAATTGCTTCATATACTATATGTGCTGAAGTTCTATTTGATCTTATTTCTGCATCCACTCTGTAGGGTATTTTGCCACCCGGCCACCGCTTGTTGAAATCCTGAATCAGAAAAGCCATAATTACCTCCTTGACGTGGGAAGATTTACGAGTTTATTAATATGGCGATAAATGTCTTTCATGAATTTTACATTGTGGTTGAGTTGGCTACAAATATTTTAATAGGCTTGTCACCTTCATCAGAAATAAATTTCCATTACGGTATTTTGACACATGATAAAGCCCCTCACAAACGCAGGGGCTGTTAGATAGGACGAGGTAGACGACCCTTAATTCGTGATTTCGTCTCGGATAAGTTCTTGACATTCCGTCGGCAACTGATCGAATGTGATACTTTCCCCGTTGGCAATGAAGGTCTCAATCACGGTTCGGCAGACTTCTGGAATATGATGGGGACGCAAAGCATCTTGACATTCCTGTGGCAACATATCGGGTGTGACTTCTGCGCCCCTGATGAGCATATGTCCTAGTACCGATTGGCAGACAACAGTGATATATTCTGGGCTTAGATAATCTTGGCACTCATCGGGTAACATATCCGGCGTGATGTCTGCCCCACTTGCTATCGCATGTTCCAGCACCACACGACACACTTCGGGGATAAACTGCGGGCGCAAATACTCCTGACATTCTTCGGGTAGCATATCGGGTGTGATGTCTGCCCCACTTGCTATCGCATGTTCCAGCACCACACGACACACTTCGGGAATGAACTCGGGACGCAACAGGTCTAGGCATTCTTCGGGTAGCATATCGGGTGTAACTTCTGCTCCACTCTCTATCGCATGTTCGAGAACGGCTTGGCAGACAGCGGAGATATGGTGCGGGCGCAGTTCATCCAAACAGGCTTGTGGTAGTTTATCGGGTGTCACCTGTTGACCGTTGGCGATTAAAGTCTCAATCATTGTCCGACAAACTTCCGGAATGTCCACACCACTGTCGCTATCGTCTTGGGCTAATGCTGGGGCAACTTGAAGCGATGCGAATACCACGATTAGCCCTGCAAAAAAAACTTTCATGATCTTCATAGGTCGATTCTCCCTTTGGTCTTTGAGTTAATCGAACTCTATGAAAAATGTTTTGTCGCCTTATGATGCGAGGGTAAAAACCGTGTAAATTTGCGGGGATTGACTGCTGGGGTTGATTCCATATTAAGTCATTTTAAGCAACTTCACTCTCCGTCGTTCGTTCTCCAGCCAGCATTTCTTATCCCGACTAGAATTTCTGTGAGGCTTTCTATTGTTGAGAACTCAAAGTGAATTCGTGGGATTGTATAAAACTCAAGCGCAGGTGGATCACTGAGTGCAAAGCGTTTGCCTACATATTTCATACTCTGCCAGATTTCCTCGTCTTTATCTGTCCACCGCGAACCTTTATAGTGCTTTACCTCCATCACTTTGTTCTGATGACAGGTTTCAAAGTCAATGAACTGTTGATTACCCTCTTCATCCACATAGGTAATGCCATCTGGCGTGATATCTGTTATTTCTTTCATGAAATTATCGTGATGAACTGTTTGCGTACTACCAGTACCTATTCTATCATTCCCATTCAATCGTACCCGGTGGTTTGCTGGTGATGTCGTAGACAACGCGGTTGACTCCGCCTACCTCATTCACGATGCGAGTGCTGATGGTTGCCAGCAAATTATAAGGCAAGCGCGCCCAATCCGCTGTCATGAAGTCATCCGTTGTCACTGCCCGTAGTGCAATTACCTCTTGATACGTCCGTTGGTCGCCCATCACACCGACGCTCTTCACAGGCAGTAATACCGCAAAACTCTGTGACGTATCATCCCGTAGCAAGCCAGCTTGACCCAATTCATCCAGCAGAATCGCATCTGCAGAACGCAGGGTCTCCAGCCGTTCCCATGTGATATCCCCCAAACAGCGAATTGCCAAGCCAGGACCGGGAAAGGGTTGTCGCCAGACGATGCTATCTGGCAGACCCAAAGCCGAGCCACTTGTACGGACTTCATCCTTGAATAAATCCCGCAGGGGTTCGATGAGTTCAAATTGCAAATCGTCCGGCAAGCCACCGACATTGTGATGACTCTTAATAGTGTGGGCGGTTTTGTGATGCGCGGCACTTTCTATTACATCGGGATAAATCGTCCCCTGCGCGAGAAAACGTATGTCACCCAATTGGCGCGCCTGCTCTGCAAAGACATCAATAAAGGCACTGCCGATGATTTTGCGTTTGGCTTCCGGTTCGGTGACAGCTTCTAACTGACTCAAAAACTGCTCCGTCGCATCCACCGCCATGAGGTTCATTCCCTGCTCATGCCGAAAGACCTGCACGACTTGTTCTGGCTCATCTTTCCGCATCATGCCTGTGTTGACAAACACACTTGTCAGTTGCTCACCAATCGCTTGGTGAATCAACGCCCCTGCCACGGCTGAGTCAACTCCCCCACTCAAAGCCAACAGTACCTTATCCCCGCCCACTTGAGCTTTGATTCTGTCGATGGACTGTTCAATAAAAGCAGAGGCTGTCCAATGCGCTTGGCAATCGCATATCTTGAAGAGGAAATTGCGTAAGAGGTCAATTCCCTGTGGGGTATGGGAGACTTCGGGATGAAATTGCACCCCATAGTAATGACGATTGTGGTCTCCTATCACGGCATAGGGCGAATGTCCCGATTGCGCGAGTGCGACAAAATCAGCAGGCGGTTGCTCGATACGGTCTCCGTGCGACATCCACACTTGAAGCTCTGATGGCAGATTATCCATCAAGGGGCTTTGTGGCGTGTGTGTGATGGTTGCCTTGCCATATTCCCGCGCGTCGGATGGTGCGACTTTTCCGCCTAATGCCTGAGTTAGCGCCTGCATCCCATAACAGATACCGAGGATGGGTTGTCTGTTGTTGAGTATGGCTTTATTCAATTGTGGGGCATCGGGTTCATAGACACTATGAGGTCCACCGGAGAGGATGATTCCGGCGGGCTGATGGGCATGTATCGTGTCGAGGTCAGCATCATAGGGCAAAACTTCCGCATAGACCTGTTGCTCCCGGATGCGACGGGCAATCACTTGGGTATATTGGGAGCCATAATCAAGGATGACTATGCCCCTGTATTTGAGATTTTGGGTCATGGATTATTCATCCAACAACGTAATCGTATCGCCATCCATGCTGATAATCGTCGCCAACGCACGAATCGGCACATCCCATTGGGCTTGGATGATGTCGCGCCCACCTTCAAAGGTCTTCTCAACCACAATCCCCACGCCAACGAGTTGCGCTTTCGCACTTTTGACCATCCGCGCCAATGCCATGAGGGTCTTTCCCGTCGCAAGGAAGTCGTCAATAATCAGCACTCGCTCCCCTTCATGCAAAAACTCCGCCGAGACCAAGAGCATGGTTTCCCCACCTTTGGTATGACTCGGAGCCGTCTCTAAGAATACGGGACCTGCCATCGTAATCGGCTTCTTCTTGCGTGCATAGACGACTGGAACGCCCATTTCCATCCCAGCAATAAGTGCGGGTGCAATCCCCGAAATTTCCGCTGTGAGAATGCGGTCTACTTCCACATCTTGAAATAATCGTGCGAGTTCCTTGCCCATCTCCCCCATCAATTGCGGGTCTAGCTGGTGATTCAGGATGCTATCGACCTTCAGGATTCCCCCGCCGAGATTCTGCCCTTCTGCCCGAATACGCTCGACCAATGCCTTCATGCACACCCCTTTTGCTGTATCAAAATCAACGCGCCTATTCTAATGGGAATTCAGGGGATTGCTATGGAATGTCCATGGGGGAGATGTAGATTATCAACTCTTAA
>JANQRM010000267.1 GCA_028284565.1 Anaerolineae bacterium
CGCTTCCTACGCACTCTTAGGTTTAGAACGTGGCGCATCAGAAAATGCAGTGAAGACTGCCTATCGCAAATTTGCCATGCAACTGCACCCCGATGTGAGTGCCTTTCCGGCATCCGAAGCAGAACGTCGCTTCCGACAATTGAATGAAGCCTACGAAATCATCAAGACATATCACAATTGGACTTGAGGTAGTTCACTCGCTTCAATTGCTTCATCCTTGGATTGCTGTGAAGCATGGTGCATCCCCCATTCAACCATCGCTTCCAAAATGGGACCGAGTGTCCGCCCATATTCGGTGATGGTGTATTCGACATGTGGCGGTATAACGGGAAAGACCTCACGATGGATAATGCCATCCTGTTCCAATTCACGTAAGTGCCGTGTGAGGACTTTTTGGGTCACACTCGGTATCAGGCGCAATAGCTCACTGTTACGGCGTGGTTTGTCTTTGATGTAATAGAGGATGGTCGGCTTCCACTTGCCACCCATGACACTGACCGTTGTCGAAACCGGACAAAAACCGAGACTGTCTGCCGAACAAGATGGATTTGACATAATGTATCCTCGCCTACTTTACAGCCCTAGTGTACACCTAGTTTTCAAAAGCTCTATAGGGACAAAAATGTCCGTATATGACAACGTAGTGCGTAAAGACAAAGGAATCCGTACTGATTATGCTTCGAGCCATCGTTTAATGATGCCTCGAAAGGTTCACCCTCATGCACCAAACTATTCTCGTTACCGGAGCCAGCAGTAAAGTCGGACAACCGCTTGTCAAGTTTTTAGCAGAAGCAGGTCACAAGGTCAAAGCCGCAACTCGTCATCCACAAAACATCACACCGACCCCACTGGTCGAAGCAGTCACCTTTGATTACGATGAGCCTTCCACTTTTGCAACTGCCCTCGCCAATGTCGATAGCTTATTTATCGTAGAACGTCCCGCCGATGAACAAGCGAAAGCAACTGTTGCCCCACTAATTGATGTCGCAAAATCACAAAGTATTCGCAAGATTGTCATGATGACCGCCATGGGAGTCGAATATGACCCCAGCACGCCCTTGCATCAACTCGAATTGTATTTGATGGATAGTGGGATTCCCTACACGATATTGCGTCCCAATTGGTTCATGCAGAATTTCAGTCATGGATTCTTGCGGGATATGATTCGCTATCAAGGGGGGATTTTCGTGCCAGATGGTGGGATGCCTGTCAGCTTCATTGATACTCGTGATATTGCCAAAGTAACGATGATTGCGCTGACTCAAGATGGGCATGAGAACCAAGCCTACACCTTAACAGGGGGTGAGGCGATCAGTCATGAACAGGTCGCGCAACGGATTGGTGATGCGACTGGCACACCTGTTCAATATGCAGAAATCAACGATGAGCAGATGTTCGCGGGACTCAAACAGGCCGACTATACCGACTCTCAAGCACGATTGGTCACTGACCTATTTATCCCGATGCAACAGGGTTTGACACAAACGATCATGCCGAGCGTCAAAGAGATTACCGGACAAGAGGCGATTCCATTCACCCAATTCGTCCACGACTTTGCCGAACAGTGGCAATTAACCGAAGCCTAAAACAACACGAAACAGGCTACTAGACGATGTTCATGGGTCTAGTAGCCTATCATCAAGTGCGATCTCTTACTGCTTGGCGAGTTCAGCCTCCAGCCGATCCCAGCTCTGTGACAGCCCCTCTTCCACACCCATCTCAATCACTTTGTCACGGGTTTCTTTCGAGTCGAAACGAGTGATACTGCTGACAGTTGTTTTGCTACTGTCTGCTAGAAAATTGACAGTGATGAGCATTTCGGGCATACCATCCATCGGATTACCCTCGCCATCTGTAAACACATCCGTGTAGACGATTTTCTCTGGCGCGATAATCTCTTGAAAGGTCGCCTTGCCACAACTTTGCATATTGTCGGCTTCCGGTGGACCTTGCATACAATAGAACCATGTCCCACCCACACGGAAATCAAGTTCACAAACGGGCAGTGTCCAGCCCTTGGGTCCCCACCAATTCACCAGATGTTCAGCGTGTGTGTACATTTGCCAGACGAGTTCGCGCGGTGCATCGAAGGTGCGTGTGAAGCCAATCTCGGTGTCTGATGGTAAGGTCATCTGGGTTGCGGCTGTTTTACTCTTTGTCATGGTTCTCTTGCTCCTGTATCTCTTGTAGATAATCGTCTAACTGGTCGAAACGTTCCTCCCAAAGATTCCGATACGATGATAGCCATTGGTCGAGTTCCATCAGAGGTTCAGGGCGCAATTCATAAATGCGACGTTGCGCTTCTTGACGCACATGAACCAGCCCCGCCTCCCTCAAGACTCGCAGATGCTTAGACACCCCCGGTTGGCTTATCGCTAAGACATCAACCAAATCCCCCACCATGCGCGGACGCATCCGAAGCAAATCGAGAATAGTCCGTCGGGTGGGGTCGGCAATTACATCAAATATCGTCATCATGACCTAATTATAACTCATTAGTTATATAACTGTCAAGTTATATTAAAAATTAAGGACAAACTTCATTGCTATCGAAACAACGCACGTTTTGTTACAATCAACCTCTACCGACACGATAAAGGAACGCGATGATGAAACGACTCGCATGGCTCTTGGTGATGATGGGCTTGTTTGTCACGGGGATGACATTCGCTCAAGCCGACCAACCCTTAATTCTGGTGATGGATGCAACACTCTACACATGGGATGGCACACCCAACCAAGCCCCCACCGTGTATGATGCTTGCATTCCAGATGGAGAACCTATTATATCCGCACCAATTGTCTCACCAAATGGACGCAATGTCGCCTTCCTTACACAACCCAAAGAAGTGACTCAAGTCCTCCAAGAGATTGGGGGAGTCGGTGGCGGTCCCTTGCCCAATCAACTCTACACCTGTGGCACGGGATTGGGTGGCGATGCACTCACTTTAGTTGGTTCCCAACCAGATGATTTCTCATTCTTTGCCGACGATGTACCAGATAAAGGAATTGTCTTCTCCGAAGCCGTATGGTCACCCGATTCAAACATGCTGGCATGGACAGAATTGCCATTCCCCGGTGAAGGGATAAATCTGGGCATCTATGACCTGAATACTGGAAACATCACAGCAACCGAATTAGAAGGCGTCTCATTGGGATTGGGGGTACCATCCCCCCTCACCGTATACTGGGGTGAGGCTGGTGTAATGGTCTTTAACGCCAGTTTGGATGATGAAACCTTTGAACTCACCGAAAGCCTCTTCATTTATGACAGCAAAGGCAACCCGGTTGCTCAAACTGTCTTGCCAACGTCGGACGAAAGCGACTTTCCGCAACAACGAGTCTTGATGAATGTTGATGGCGAAGAATTTTTCGCGGTTCTCTTTGCCCAATCTGGCTGGCAGTTGATTGAACCTCTTAGTGGTGAAGCCCAACCTGCCAATGGGTTTGGCGAACTGTACAATCCCAATAATCCAAATGGCATGGGTTTATTGTTCGAGATTGATGAGTCTTTTAATCAAGTCTGGACAGTCGTTATGTCAGACGGTGCGTTTGTCGATGCGAATGGCAATTTGATGCAAGTCAATGCATTTACACCCAATCAACTTGCCCTCTCATCGGATTCTCAATTGGTCTTCACCGTATTTGATGGCGCATACGTCTGGAATGGTGGCGATAGCACCTTTATCAATGGCACAGAAGCGGTGGCGAATGGATTCTCTGCGTTAGCATGGGGACCCACTGCTTGGCGACTGAACCGCACAGCGCTATCACCTCCCCAACAAGCGGAACCCGTCACATGCGCTGGCGCACTATCCTCCCGCTTAATTGTGGGTGAGCAAGCCGGAGTTGTTGAAACTACTGTGCCAAATAATGTACGGAATTCCCCCAATCTCGGTGGTGGTGTCGTCGGACAGATTCCGGGTGGCTCAACCTTTACCGTGTTGTCGGGTCCCGTCTGTGCTGATGGCTATGCATGGTGGGAAGTCAATTTCAATGGAATTATCGGCTGGACGGTTGAAGGTGATGCGGATAGTTATTGGTTAGAACCGCGATAATCAACCGAATCACGAGCAAACTCTTGTAAGAGTGGTTCACGAATCGCCCTACGTTGTATAAAGGCTAACTCAAATTATATATGACTACGATTTTAGGAATCGAAAGTTCCTGTGACGAGACGGCGGCGGCAATCGTCACGCATGGGCAAAATATGTTATCGAATGTCGTCGCCTCACAAATCGACCTTCATGCCGAATTCGGCGGTGTCTTCCCTGAAATTGCCTCGCGCGCGCATGTGGAAGCCATCACCCCCGTGGTTGACCAAGCCTTGTCAGAAGCAGGCATCGGCTATGGGCAAGTCGATGCGATTGCGGTGACCCAAGGTCCCGGTTTGGTCGGGTCGCTCTTAGTCGGAATCAATTACGCCAAAGGTCTGGCTTTAGCATTAAACAAACCCTTACTAGGCATCAATCATCTCGAAGGGCATATCTATTCCCTCTGGCTGACTCAACCCTTCCGTGAAGTCGAGTTTCCTGTTCTCATTCTGATCGTATCGGGTGGACATAGCGAACTCATCTTGATGCATGAGCATGGCGATTATCAACGACTGGGCGGGACGATTGACGATGCCGCTGGAGAAGCCTTCGATAAAGTCGGACGCATGTTAAACCTCCCTTTTCCCGGCGGACCCCATATTGAACGGGCGGGTCAACTCGGCAATCCCACAGCGTTTAATTTCCCCCGTGCCAAGCGGGATGAAACCTATGACTTTAGTTTTAGCGGATTGAAGACAGCCGTCATGCGCGCAGTCACCGCACAACCCTCTGCCAGCGAACGCAACAAGCGTCGTCGCCGTGCGGAGAAACATGCCAAACTACGTTCCGATATATCCGTGAATGATGCCGCCGCGAGTTTTCAACAAGCCCTTGTCGATATTCTGGTGGAAAAGACAGCGCGCGCCGCCAAACAATACCAAGTAACCGAGATATTTCTGTCAGGAGGTGTGAGTGCCAATCAACTCTTGCGTCAAACGATGCGAAACAAAACCGACCTCCCAGTGCGTTATCCTCCCTTAGCTCTGTGTACGGACAATGCCGCTATGATTGCCTCAGCGGGCTATTTCCGCTATATCGACGGCTTA
>JANQRM010000543.1 GCA_028284565.1 Anaerolineae bacterium
CGCCAAGAATCGCCACATCGCCAATGGTCAATGCCCCCAATAAAACTCGTTCTAGGACGCGATAGAAAAGTCCAAAGAACAAGCCGAGTGTAATCACCACAAAGATGATGCCTGCGACTAAGGCACGTTGTTCGACCTGTTTGTTCTCCGATTCAAAGTCTGCCATGAGCTGGCGGAAGCGCGCGACGATGGTCTCCCCGATGCCTAGTAGACGAATGTCGGTGGCGGAGTCCCGATTGAGCATCAACTCAGTGAAGTAGCGTGTCCAGCGACGGTTGGGGGCGCGTTGGAATTCGTTCTGGTAGCGTCGGCGAGAGACCATGCCCATGATGAGGGTGTAGGGTGGGATGGCGACAATCGCAATCAACACCATGAGGGGTTCGATGACAATCAGCACAGCCAGTAGCGATAGGATGCGAATGATGCCTGTTCCAGCTTCGACAAAGGCGCGCAGGAAGATGGTGAAGTTGAGAGCGATGTTCTGTTGCGCTCGCTCGAGGGTGTCTTGGAAGTCGAGATTCTCGAAGAGGCTGAGGGGTAGGCGATAGGCATGTGCCATGACATCGGAGGCGATGTGCGTGTTGAGCGTGTCTTCGAGACGTTTAAGCAGGTAGCGTCCACCAATGAGTAAGGCGATGAGGTCGAGCATGGAGAGGCTGACAAGGATGAGTAACCACCCAATCAGCGAAGAAGCGTCGGTGGTATTGGCTTGGATGAGTGCCACCACGTCGTTGATGAGGAAGCGGGAGGCAATCACCTGTAGGACGGGCAAGACCGCACGGAGCAATGCCGAGGCGAAGTAGGCAAAGGTGAGGCGGGCGTTGATGTGCCATGCGGTGCGTAATGCCCAGCGGATGTGGTGGAAATTGAGCATATGAGAGATGGTCAGATGTCAGATAATAGATGTCAAATTTTGTGATGTTTTGCTGAGAGATAAATTCGGTTGATTTTCCACAAGTTTCATTCCCCCGATAGATTGAAGAGTGACTTTACTTCCTCCATTCGTCGAGATAAATGTTTGTACCAAAAAGAATCAGGGTCTAATCGATTCAACAACTCTAGCGTTTCACGAACTGCACGATTCGCTAAGTTGATTTTTTTAGAAATCTGAGCTACATGGAGTATCCCTTGGTGGTAATAAATAAGGTTTTGTAGATTATCATCTGGATTTAGTTGTTGAAGCTTTTCCAATAATTCAAGCATACTTCTCCAACTTTTATGTAAGCCATGATGATAGTAATCAACCAAAATATCAATATTTTGCGGTGCTAATTGATATGCCTCAAAAATTGTAGAAGTTTCTGCATCATAATCTTCTGCATCACGATATAACATTGAAGCATAGGAATGTATTTTTGCTTTATCTTCAGGGTTCCAACAGTCTCTAAGCTCCGATATACACTGATGGTAGTAGATTTCCCACTCATGCAATTCGGCAAGATCGTTATGAAATAGAAATGCTAGTCGTATGATGCAAATCCAGAGTGTGGAGGAACATGGTTGTTGCTGTATCGCGTTCAATACAAGCTGGACTATATCGCTATCGACCTTATAGCTTTGAGGTTCTGTGCAATACTTTTCTACAAGAGCCTCTATATCTTTGTGATCCGTATTAGTCATGATCGGTTTGTATTCCGTTTGTTTTAGGTTGGTCGTTATTTTTACCGCCGGTGGTACGATATATGTTTTCGGCGGTTGGCAAGGGCGTTCCCGCCGTGTGGCGGTTAAATGTTTGAATTCGGTTTGATTTAGATTTCAGAATATAGATTTCAGACATCAGATTATTTCATTTCAGCCGATCAGTAGGTCAGCTATCAGCATTTTCAAGTTTTATCAATATTCTCAGCGTATCACAAAACAGAATCGAAAGGGTGGACATTTGTCCATGCATTTGTCCATTTTTTATAGGGATATATGGTAATTATTTGCAAAGCGTGGACATTTGGTGCACGTAGATGGCGTAGACACTCATCTTCAACACTGTATATCTCCATGCATTTGTCCACCTTTTATGAGTAGGCTGAGACTCATAAATCGCAAAAGAGACAGGATGGATTATCACCTCAAATATCAATACGTCCTAGGATTTACGCAGGATAACACAGGTTGCGGCGACACGGCGAAAATACCACTGGCAGGTGCTTATAACACGCGGACGATTATGCGGTTTCCAAAAGGGGAGACACAACTTTACGAAGTCGATTACTGCCCGTTTAGGATTATATTGCACCAAGCGTTTGCCCCATACGATGTCTACTTCTGTTGCATGACATGATGGGAAGAGGCGTATTAATTCTACTGGTGATGGACGAAAGCAGGTATCAATTGGCTCTGGATGATATGGGAAGCGATAAGGCACAGAGAGGATTAGCAATCCACCATGCACCAAACACTGGTTGATGGTTGCACAGATCGCCTCCCGATTGGGTACGTGTTCCAGCAAGTTTGTACATATCACCGATTGAAATTCGAGTGCGCCTAGCTGTGCGAGAAAGTTATCATCTTCTAGGTCGCCTACCAAATCAACACCATCATCAACCATCCTGTCTGAATGGATAATATCGTGGTTGAGTGTCCGCAGTGGCTTGAATATATGCTGTTCGATGTGCGCTTGTTCTACCGTGCGGAAGAAGCGTGTCCCACTCCCCAAATTCAGCATCGGGAATAGCTCTTTATCAGCGTAAACCTGTAATTTGGATTTTATCCACACGGCTTCTTCAACTAGCATGTCACGTCTTGCCCTATCAATTGCTGGCAGGATATGGGGTGCGGGTGGGGAAGACTCCCACTTCGTCGCAGGCGGGTTCGATGCCATAGAGTTCGCGTTGTTCACAATCCAGCTCTTCGATGTTCCAATTGGCGAAGGTCCATGCCACGAGGTCGGTGGGTAGGTTGGTACTCCACAAACGGACGGTCGTATCCCGCGAGGCAGTGGCAATGTGTGAGTCGGTGGGATGGAAGGCTACACCTGTTACATCACCCGAATGTCCGGTGAAGGTGTGGATGAGTTCACCTGTAGCGACATGCCAAGTT
>JANQRM010000278.1 GCA_028284565.1 Anaerolineae bacterium
TGGTGAATGCCAAACCCGCACCCGACTTATTCTTATGGGTTGCCGGAGGCTTTGGCTTGAATCCTCAGCAATGTATCGTTTTCGAAGATGCCGAGGCGCGCATGGAAGCCGGTTTAGCAGGTGGCTTTTGGACGGTGGGTATTGGTCCTGAATCACGCGTCGGCAAAGCACATCAGGTCCGTAAGAATCTAGCGGGCGCAAATATTGAAGAGTTTCAAGACTTATACAAAGACTGACTTCAACTTTCGATGGAATTGTAAGACTGGATAGATATAGATTGACCATAGACCAAAGCACTTATAGATTTCTATATCTCACTGACCATTGGATCATGTATAGTCCTTGAACCACGTTTGATGGATATCAGGTAAAGAATAGAAATCGGTCCAAGGACGTGCTAGTTTATGAGCAATGGCATTCAGTTGCTGGACGCGAGATAGAGCAACTGTTTCAAGGAAATGCTGACGCTCAGCTGGCTTCATGTTGATAGATTCCTTCCAGATGGCACGTCCGGCAAGATAGCCACTGGCTCCAGCTGAACAGGCGACTTCGACCTGATCCTTGAATATCTCGAAATCAACCCCGGCACTCAAGAGTACCCATGGGACAGCACAGACTGAACTGAGTTTTTCACAGCTGGATTGCCAAACCTCTCGATTCGATTCAAATTTTGCATCGATGGGAAATTCCATCTTGAGGACATCGGGTTTGAGCTTGCTTAAGCGTCGCGCCGTTTCGATAATGACCTCTTGACGACTTTCTGCAAAGGCTTGACTTGATTTATCAACCTTCGAATCTACACTATAAGACATTGGTTCAAGAAAAAGTAGAACGTCAGTTTGGTGGCATTTTTGAATAACATTGCTTACGATACCATCAAGCTCATCCGAAAGTTCCTGTTGCGCTGGATGATAATACACCATCATCTTGACCGCCGACGCGCCAAACCGCTTGATCTTTTCCACAGTCCAGTCATCTAAGAATTCAATACGTCGATAGGTGGAATCGCCACTGTAACCTGACTTCTCTAGCGCTAACAATAAACCCGATTGACCAGATATTTGCAGAGCAGACGACAAACCATATTCATGATCAAGTAAGACAGCACTTGTTTGTGTGGATAAGGTCGAAACAACTTCGGTTTTGATTTGGACAGCGTCAGTATAGGGGAGGTTATCTCTTAACAATTTGCGATAGCTTCCCCGTTGGTCAAAAGCTAGTATGGTGAAGACTTGTTCGGCAGTGCTGGTGGTCATCAATCCACGCCAACGTCCGGGGGTAAGGGGTTGTTTCATGGGAGTAAATATCCTTTTCCAGCGATCAATTCGTATTCCCTTGCATAAATGACTCTATATAAGCTAAATGATAAGCTCCTGCCATGGGTCCCTGTTGGGTGACAGCTAGTGCGCCGCAAGCATTTGCATACCGCGCCGATTCAACGGGTGAATCACCAGCCAAGTACCGCACAAGAAAACCTGCATCAAAGCAATCACCTGCACCTGTAGGGTCAACTTCATCGACTGAATAGCCAGTGACCTGTTCGTCTATCGTCTGCGAGATGACACGGCAGCCTAACTTACCTTGTGTGATAACAATTACGCGCTCTGGTTTCTCATCCAGTAACTTTGAGGCAGCATCGGATATGTTGGCTGTTTCCGTTAGGGAGCAGAGTTCATCTTGTGTTGGCAGGATGACATCGGCAAATTGCATAAAGGGGGTAAAAGCAATGCGGGCTTGTTCAATGGACATCAATTCTAGGCGTAAATTGGGATCGAAGCTGATGATTGCGCCTGCTTGGTGTGCTAATTCAATTGCACGTAAGCCTGTTTGAAGCGCATCAACATGAATGGACAAGGTTGACCCCATCAGATGGAGACATTTTAAATCCTCAAACCACACATCATTGAGCAAATTAGGAGAGAGTTGTCCCGCCGCCGCGCCCCGAATGTGAAAAACAAAATCACGGGAGCCATCCCCATTATAAGCGACGAAGGCGACACCTGTAGGATAGTCGGGTAAGATATGAATGCCCTGAGTATCGACTCCATCTGCTGTCAGCTGGTCGGTGAGGCAACGTCCAAAGGCATCGTTACCAACTGAACCGATTGCGCCTACGCTTGCCCCTAAGCGCGCCGACTGTACCGCAAAGATAAAGGGCGCACCACTCGGATAGGGTCCAGTGAAGAGGGCAGGCTGATGCAAGGGTTGGTCGACCTCCGTCCGCATCACCTCCACCAAGGCTTCACCGAAGGTCAGCAAATCAAGAGGCATTACAAATTATCCGTTTTCCGCAGAGCCGATAATGTGCTTGACAATCAGTTCTTCTGTGGCATCCTCACGCAACATATTCGCAGCGATCTGCCCACGGCGCATCACCACAATTCGGTCTGCCACTGCCATCACATCATGCATCGTATGGCTGATGAGGATGACCGGAATATCTTGTTCACGGAGTGAGCGAATGAGTGCCAGAACTTTTCGTTGTTCGGGGACAGCAAGGGCGGCGGTGGGTTCATCCATGATGACCAACTTCGCGTTCCAGTACATTGCGCGCGCAATCGCCACCGCTTGGCGTTGACCACCGGATAGATAGGCAAGGTTTTGCTTGAGCGATGGGATATGAATATCGAGTCGGTCTAAGACTTTGAGAGCTTCTTCGCGCATAAAGTCATCATCTGTAACCGAGATTAAACCGAATAGCTTTTTCGTTTTCTCTTTGCCAAGGAAGACATTCGCACCAACATCCAGATTTTCTGCAAGGGCAAGGTCTTGATAGATGGTTTCGATACCCCGTTCCCGAATACTGGATGGACTGCGCGAGGTGATTTCTTGACCATCAAAGAAAACTTTGCCCTGTTCAGGTTGATAGACACCTGACACACATTTAATCAGTGTAGACTTCCCTGCACCATTATCACCAAGCAAGGCAACCACTTCACCCCGATGCACTTCAAAGTCGACATGATCGACGGCTGTTAGCCCACCAAAGAATTTAGAGACACCCTGTACACTGAGCAGAGGTTCGGATGATTTATGCATTGACTTTTAACCTCTCTAGGGAATCTTGAACACGGTTGACCAACACAGCAATGATAATCACCACGCCGACGACGATGAATTGCCACAGTGGGTCGATATTGAGAATGACCAAACCCGTCTGCAACACTGCGATAATCAATGCGCCGACCACTGCGCCACTAATCGAGCCTTCCCCACCAAACAGGTCTGTACCTCCAATCACCACTGCGGCCACTGAGGCAAGCAAGGCGGCTTCTCCAGCTTGGGGTGCGCCTGCAGTAAAACGGAAGACATGCAGAACGCCTGCAATGCCAGAGGTAAAGGCACAGATGACATAAATAGAGAGTAAATGGCGTTTGACATTAATCCCAGCACGGATAGCCGCATCCTCACTGCCCCCAATGACATAGGTATGCCGACCATAGCGTGTGCGAGCCAGAATGAAGGCAAACAAAATTACCACTATTGCGGTAATAATTACAGGATAGGGCAAGAGCTGGGACACGGTTCGCAATTCTTCACGAGGTAAATCTGCCGGAAGCTGGAACCATTCAAACCCCCTCGACGGGATATAATAGACGAGACTTCCATTCCCGATGGAGCTAATCGCGGCGCGTAACTCAGAGGACAAGCCCCCGACCACCTGCTGACCATCCGTGAGCAGGAACGCTGCTCCTCGTATGACCCCAAACATGCCGAGCGTGGCAATAAAGGGGGGGACTTTCACCCGCGCAACAAGTACTCCATTAATGAGTCCGGGAATGAGTGAGACCAACAAGCCGATGGTGATACCCGCCAACATCGCCACACCGAGGTCACTCCCACCATCCACCATGTCACGCATGGTACGGGCGGTCATGACAGAGGATAAGCCAACCGTCCAGCCGATGGAGAGGTCAATGCCAGCCGTGATGATGACATAGGTTTGCCCAACAGCCATGAGCATGATCAACGTGCTAGTGACGAGGACGGAAGAAAAGTTACGAACCGAGAAAAAGCCTGTCCCAGTCACGGAGAAAAAGACAACGATTCCTAATAAAAATAAGTATGACCAACTACCAGTTATAAATTCAAGAAAACGTTCCCGCGAAAGGCTACGTTTGGGCTTGGCAGTTTGCGTAGCAGATGCCATAGGTTTGTTCCTTAACACATAAATGAAAAACTATGGGGTGAGCTGATTCCCACCCCATAGTAAAACATCTTATTCTAGTTACCGGTGTAGATAAAACGGGATACGTCTGGATCATCGACATTATCAACGGTAATAACGGCATAGCCCGTGGGAACCCGAGCTGGCATAGACGTCACACCACGCGCATTCGCAACCTGAGCAATTACACCCAGATAGCCCATGTCAGCGGGTTTTTGTGCGATAACGAGCGAGACGATGCCATCGTTTAAGAAACCGATATTTTCTTCACTGGCATCAAAGAGTGC
>JANQRM010000285.1 GCA_028284565.1 Anaerolineae bacterium
TCTGGCGATTAGATGAACTCATTAGTGTTCTGCAACGCTTTGTGGATGTGACCTATCAAAAAGCGGAAGAATGGGATCATATTGTCAAGTCAGGACGCACCCATCTTCAAGATGCCGTTCCTGTACGCTTGGGTCAAGAAGTTGGCGCATGGGCAAAAGCTATTGAACGCGATATCGAGAAAATTAAATTCGCGGCAAAAGGCTTGCGTCGTCTGGGCATCGGTGGGACAGCCGCTGGCACTGGCTTGAACGCTCATCCCGAATATCACGCCCGTATGATTAAGAAAATCAGCGAACTCACCGGACTCGAACTCTACGAATCCGATAATCTCTTTGAATCCATGCAGTCGATGCAAGATGCAGTCTTCTTCTCTGGGGCATTACGCACGCTTGCCCAAGATTTCACCCGTATCTCGAATGATGTACGCTTGCTCTCTGCCGGACCCACCACAGGCATTGCCGAACTCACTTGCCCAACCGTTCAACCCGGCTCGTCTATCATGCCCGGCAAGGTCAATCCTGTTTTAGCGGAGATGCTCAATCAAGCCATGTACCATGTGCAAGGCAACGATATCACGGTGAATATGTGCGGACAAGCAGGGCAGTTTGAACTCAATGTCATGATGCCCATCATCTCACATAACCTCAATGAAATGATACAAGTCATCATTGGCTCAGTCACCGCCTTTACTGAGAAGCTCATGGTCGGCCTCAAAGCCAACCGAGAAAATGCAGAAAGCTGGCTCTCCCGCAACCCGATTCTTGTCACGGCATTGAATCCCATCATCGGCTACAACAACGGTGCAACGGTTGCTAAGACCGCACTTGCAGAAGGCAAAAGCGTCAAACAAGTGGTACTCGAAATGGGCTTGATGTCCGAAGCCGAACTTGATGAAGCACTCAACGCGCATGCCATGACTGAAGGCGGTATCCGTACTGAAGACTAAGATGACCTCAACACATCCCAAGTGGTTGGTAGACAGCCAAGACTTGCAAGAGAAAATGCGGACATTTCTCCAACTGTATGACCAACGTCCCATCCAAAATAATGAAGGTGGGGCATCATCCGTTGGGGCATTCTCGCTCTGGTATTTCTTGCAACGCCTACAACCGAATCTCGTGATTGAAAGTGGCGTATGGAAAGGGCAAACAACGTGGATCATTGAGCAAACCGTACCCCACGCCACGATCATCTGCCTCGACCCCAAGCCAGAATATCGCATCTATTCATCACCCAATGCGACCTATCCCAAAGAGGATTTTCAATCGCTCAAATTGAATGATGTCGATCCAGAAAAATCAGTCATCTTCTTCGACGATCATCAAGACGCAGTAGCTCGTACCATTCAAGCCCGACGTAAAGGCTTCAAACATCTCATCTTTGATGATAATTATGCGGTGGGTTCGGGTTCACATCGCAGTCTTCAACATGGCTTGGCTGAGTCTGGGAGTATTGCTGAGTATCTGAATCACGTGATAGAGACCTATCAAATCTTCCCGCCGATGTTTGCGTATGACCAACCTATCACAGGCGAAAAAGTGAAAATTGAATTACCCCCGATTGGCATCGAGGAATCCCCCGAATGGCAGATATTTAAGGATGAGATGGCAAGTTATCGTTGGATGACTTATGTTCGTCTAAGGGATAAAGTCGATTTGCCTCTAAAACTAAAAGTCATTGAACGCATGAATCGGTCACTGTAGCATCATGACGGATTATATAGTTCGCCCGGCGACACCCGCTGATGCCGAGGGGATACTTAATCATCATAAATTGATAGCCGATGAACCCAACAATGGAGTTTCATTTAACTCCTCAGACGAAGTGATTTGGACAATTGAGGAAGAACAAGACGTTATCCAGCGTTACACCGAGCAAGACGACAGGCTCTTTCTCGTCGCAGAAGCACAAGAGAAAATCATTGGCGTTTCCGATTGCCATGTGGTGGGCGGTCGCGGGTACGCAGGTACATTTTCATTAGGCGTATCCGTACACAAAGCATGGCGAGGGCGGGGCGTTGGGACGGCAATGATAGTTGCGATGATAGATTGGTGCAAAAATCTACCACAATCCCATCGCTTGGAACTCTGGGTTTTCACAAATAATCCAAGAGCGATTGCACTTTATGAACGACTCGGCTTCCAAAAAGATGGGGTGCGTCGCCAATCCTACAAAAAAGGTCATGAGTATCTCGACTTGTTGTTGATGAGTATGCTCTTTGAGAATAAGGATTAAGGTTCTGTCAGATGAAGGGACTATTCAAAGTTGGATTGATAATGGGCGGTATTGTTTTTGCAACATATGTAGTTGTATTGCTTTGGTTGTTTGCATATAGCAGTTCTGCATCCGACTATGCTCTCTCTTTAGAACCGCAACAATATCCAAACAGTGTTTTGGTTTCCGAAATCCCATTTGGCGGTTCTAGCACTCGTGGAATTGTTAAATCTTATTGCACGAATGATGAGCCGAGACGTATCATCCAGCATATGGAACAATATGATTTGACCTTTAGCTATCGTGGAGAATTCGATTATTATTTTGGCGAGGTTGCAATAGACCATCCATTTATCAACATCTCAAGAATCTGGTTTCCGACTATTCCACATTTACAAGTGGAGATACCTATTCATACAACCTCAAGTTGTCCTGATGGTACATCAATCATTATGACATTTTATTGGGAAAAACTATAGAAAGCGAAACAAATGCTAAGTCGAGAAGAAGCATGGGCGATTGTCTGCGAATATACCGAAAGTGACAATTTACGTCGGCATATGCTAGCCGTTGAATCTGCCATGCGCGCTTATGCACCGCGCTTTGATGGCGATGTCGATTTGTGGGGTGTCGTTGGCTTGCTCCATGACTTCGATTATGAAAAGTATCCCGATGTCGCTGTCGAAGGGCATCCGGTTGTGGGGTCAAAGATACTCAAAGAGAAGGGCGTGTCGGATGAAATCATACGCGCTATCCTCTCTCATGCGGAAGAAATCACAGGCGTAAAACCCGAATCCAATATGGAAAAAGCCTTGCTTGCGGTTGATGAACTCACCGGTTTCATCGTAGCCGTTGCCCTCGTGCGTCCCTCAAAAAGTGTGTTGGATGTCAAGCTGAAATCCATCAAAAAGAAGTGGAAGACCAAAGCCTTCGCCGCACCAGTCAATCGGGAAGAAATCGAACACGCGACGGAAAATATCGGTGTGCCACTCGATGAACATATCACCATTGTCCTCGAAGCAATGAAAGCCAACGCCGAAGCACTCGGTCTCGCCTAAAAACAAAAAGGGCAGATGGTTATTTCAACTCTGCCCATTATTCCTCAACTATATCGCTAAGTCCTAATAATATCTTACATGCACGGGTGTCCCAAGTGATGCAAATTCATAGAACCATAACGCATCTGCATTTGTCATGTTGACACAACCGTGGCTCATTGGATTACCAAAGTTATTGTGCCAATAGGTTCCATGAAATCCGTAACCCTGATAAAAATACATCACCCATTGTACATTCTCTAGGTAATATCCCGGTCCTGACATCGTTTGCGATGGTGTTTTATGCCAGATGCTATAGTCGCCCTGTACCGTTGGTGTAGCTGGTAAGCCTGTAGATACCAAGGCACTTTTCTTCAAGATGCCATCTTCATAGGCATACGCCATCTGCGAACTCAACACAACAACCAACTCACGCCCTACACCGACTCTCGCACCCGGTTCGTCCACATTTGTCGGATTAGCCGTATAAATTGGAATTTCATTCAAGTTGCCATCGCCAGCTACCCCCGGAATAATGAGTTCTGTGCCAGCAAACACGCGATTTGGGTCTGCAATATTGTTCGCTTCTGCAATCACCGTCCATGCGACACCATATCGTTGAGCAATCTGACTAAGATGTTCGCCCCGTTGTACAATATGCGTCGCATTGGATGTCACAGCTGGTACAGGTGTTGAAATGATGTCTGTTACAGGCTCAACGGCTTCAATACTCGCCACTGTGCTATCCACCGTCTCGGTTGTCCAGATATTGAGTTCTTGTCCAGGAAAAATCCGGCTCGGATTAGCAATGTTGTTTGCTTGAAGGATTTGGTCCACCGTCACCCCATACTGATCAGCAATGCGACTCAATATCTCGCCTCGTTGCACCACATGCGTCACAGGTGTGCCAGCGACTAAGGGATTGACGACGATTTCCTCATCAGGCAATGCCAAACCGGGAATAATCAATTCTTGACCAGAATAGATATTTCGCAGGTTGACGATGCCATTCGCCTGTGCCAATTCGTTCATATCTACGCCATATTTCAAGGCAATCCGATAGAGATTTTCCCCAGATTGAACCACATGAGTCACTTGGTCTTGGGCTTGGATAGGGAATATTAAAATGGAAAGACAGATAAGGGCACTGATGAACGTAAAGCGACGACGAATGGGCATATCCCTGCTCCCTAAAGTTAAAATAGTTGCTCTATAAATATACTTGCTTTCCAGATTTTCATACAATTTGGTAAACATTTTCTAACGGAATGCAAGATTTGTCTTTGGAATTGCTACCAATCCCGTTTGCCAGTACAATTTTTCTAGTATATAGATGGTTGATTGAAAGTTACGCTATGCTTGTTCGTGTTTATCGTTTGACCGATCGTTTTGGTCTGGTTTTGTTAAAATTAGCGGGTGCATCGGGTGAATGGTTACTGGACGGTGCGTCGGTCATCAGTGCTGGGACTCGGAGTGGTGCATCTGGTATTCTCACGATTTTGTTGGGCATTTTGTCGCTCGTTTTCTCCGCGTTAGAAGCAATCTTCCAAGTCCTGAAAAAAGTCATCCTTGCTTTCTTGTCGCTGGTCCAAAAAATGTTGGAAATCCTCTGGATGGTATTTCGTCGTATGTTCCGCTTGGGTACAGTGGCAGGTGGCACTGTCGTCACAACAGGGATGCGCGTGTCTGGGCAAACAGCACGCACAGCAAGCGGTAGTGCCTCAGATGCCATGGCACGACGTTCTGCGCGTGCAGAATTAGAAGCTTCACTGACTGAAGACCCACTGAAAGCGCAAAATCGCCGTTTGAGTTTCTTTATTGTCTTGCTCAGCGTGGTTGTTATCGGCGTGGTGTTATGGGCAACCGACCCTTCACGGACAGGCACACCACTGATTCCAAATAATTCAGATGTAGCGAGTAGTTTCCTTGCACCAACAGCTGAATCCGATGATACCAACCAAGTTGCGCCTGCCAGTGTCAATGCGACACCCATCCCGACAGCAACGCCCATTCCAGAAACCTTGCAAGTCGGTGGTACAATCGCCTACGTCCTGCGAGAACGTGGACAAGAAGATATCTGGGCAGTCGAAGTTGGTTCACGAAATCCAATTCGAATCACGAATGATGTTGCCGATGAACGTGACCCCACTTGGTCGCCACCGACAGCACCCGGACGTTTAGCCTATGCCTCGAACAAAGACGGTAACTGGGAACTCTATATCTATGATCTCAATTCTGGGACAACCGATTCTATCCGCGTGACCTACGACTTATCCTTCCAAGCGAATCCGAGTTGGAGTCCAGATGGTCAATGGTTGGTGTATGAAAGTTATCAAGGGGATAACTTAGACATCTATGCCATGCCGATTGATAGCTCAGAGGCTCCGGTACGCATTACGGATCATCCCGCACCCGATTATTCTCCAGCGTGGATACCCGATTTGGGGCGTAAAATCGCCTTTGTTTCCTTGCGCGACGGCAATCAAGACATCTTTATATTCGACCTCGATACACTCGAAACTACCAATCTCACACAATCCCCGAATCGCGCTGAAAACCACCCCGCGTGGAGTCCCGATGGACGCTTCTTAGCCTATAGTGCATGGGAAAATGGGCAGGAAATCGTCTTCGTGCAGTCAATGGATGACCTCAACAGTCCACCAGAAACGCTTGGCTTTGGAACTTCGCCCTCTTGGTCGCCAAATGGAGCGAACTTGACCTATGCAGTCAATGCACCGGATAATAGTTTGACCTATCTCTCCGCACGTCCGTATCTGGACTCTGGATTGGCAACAGAAGTTATCTCTGTCCCATATGGCGCAACCACCCCAACTTGGACGGATATTCCTTTACCTGTGGCATTGGTCAATTCGGGTGGATTAGATTTAGCCGTAACGAATGACCTCTTCATCGAACAAACGGAACGTACTGATGGGACAGTGGATTATCTCCTGAGTCCGCTTTTGGATGTCGAAGCTCCCAATCCTGTCTTAAGTGATGCTGTCAATGACTCCTTTAATGCGCTCCGTCTGAAAGTTGCCGAACTCTCTGGCGAAGACTTTTTAGGCATTTTGGATGATGCCTTCTGGACATTGGAACGTCGTCCGCAACCCGGCGAAGAACGGCGCAATTGGCATATGACTGGACGTGCTTTCTCTATCCGTCGCTCAATCTTGGGCTTCCCCCCACCGATTGAAGTCGTCAGAGAGGATCGGGGCATTAACACCTTCTGGCGTGTGTATGTCCGCGTTTCCGATGACGCACAAGCCGGACAATTAGGCGAACCGCTTCGTCAACTACCATGGGACTTTGAAAGCCGTGTAAGTGGCGACCCTGAAGCCTACGATCAAGGTGGGCGGTATCGTACAGAAGTCCCACAAGGTTATTACATCGACATCACCGAGATTGCCCAAGATTATGGTTGGATATGGACTCCAGCTGGAAGTGATTGGCGCGCCAATGCAAACAGCATCAATTACTGGTTATTCCGCAAACCAGAAGATATGACATGGTATGAAGGCATGACTGAAATTTACCGAGAGAGTCAGCTGGGTGGCTTTGTCCCAACCGCGACTCCGCAACCTGTGTCCGATGAAAATAGTGATTAGGGCTAAGTGCTGTGCC
The DNA here is from genome assembly GCA_028284565.1 of Anaerolineae bacterium. Next base: position 6,877 of record JANQRM010000285.1, read on the forward strand.
TCGTATCAGTAGTGGTTTACCTACACTGATTTTATTGGTGTTGGTTGTTGGTGGATTTATGGCATTGCTGGCGGTGAATGCGACGCCTCCGACTCCCGTGAATCCTTTCATTCCGACTCAAACTCCTGAAGATGAGCAAGCCAATGGCTGGCAAGTGATTTTCCAAGAGGGATTTAGGCAAAACAGTACACCTTTACCAACAATTGCCATCCCAACACAAAACTTCGTACCACCCACCTTGGCTGTGGCGGATGTTCCTGCAACACCGTTCCAAGCAAGCGATTTGGGTAGTGCAAATCCCAATAGTGTGGCAGAAGGAGCGACCCCAACTTTACCACCACCATCACCAACGAATATCGCGGACGACGTTGAAATTACGGTGCAATCGGTGACTCGCGCGCCCTCTGAGTGGCAGCCCCCACCCTTGATTCCGCCATTTTCCCGTGACCCCTTCGGACGCGACCATTACTGGCTTCGTCGCCCCATCGACTCCGATGCGAATAATAGCGTCTTGAGTTGGTATTCTTATGGTTCCGATGGTCCCAATCAAGAGAATCCCTGGCGGGTACATCATGGTATAGATATGCCGAACCCTATCGGAGAAACCGTGCGCGCGGCAGGTAGTGGTACGGTTGTGTGGTCGGCAGATGGTCGGCAAGCGGATGTCCCGATTTTCCAAAACTCGCCGAGTTATGGGAATGTGGTCGTCATTGAACATGACTTCGGCTATCGTGGACAGCCGATATTTACCCTTTATGCTCATATGTCCGCCGCTTTTGTGCAAGTTGGGCAAAATGTTGTTGCCGGAGAAGTCATTGGCTTGGTTGGCGATAGTGGACGCACCAGTGGCTCCCACGTCCATTTTGAAGTCCGTATGGGAGAGAATCTATATCGTTCTACCTATAATCCTGTGCTGTGGATGGTTCCCTACGTGGGGCATGGGGTGATTGCTGGACGCATTGTTGATGACAATGGCAATTGGATACAAGATGCGGATATTACCATTCGAAATCGCGCCAATTTAACACAAGCTACTACCACATCCTATATTGCACTCAATACCGGCTTCGACGTGAATTCTGACCCGGTATGGCAGGAGAATTTTGTCGTTGCAGATGTCCCCGTAGGGCGTTACGATGTCATTGCGACCATCAATGGCGAACGGGTGATTCGGCAAGTCACCGTGGTGGAAGGCACAACCGCTTGGGTAGAATTGGCACCCATAGAAGAAGCGGCAGAAGACGAAGAATCAGATGAAAACGGTGGGTAAACGTCACCTAGCCTAGTCGTTTTTGTGGCAAGAATACACTATACTAACTTGCGGGGCTGAATGACCATTCCAGTAAAGGAGAAGTTACATATGCCCGTATTGACTTGGAAACAACTGCGCTTGGCAATGGGACTTGCTATTGTCCTTGTCTTAGGAAGCGCACTCAGTCTGGCACAATCTGACCGTGCGTTGAGTGTTGATGAGCCAACAGGTGGTGTCTTGAACGCAGATTCACTGGCGCAAACCTATGTGTTTAGTGGCTCAATCGATGATGTTGTGACACTTACTGCTACGAACGATGCGAATTTGCCACTAGTGATCGTGATCTCTGATAGTAAAGGAACGATACTGGCTCAATCAGTGGATACAGATGATGGGATAGTTGCAGTAGAAGGTTTAGTCCTAACTGCTGATGGACGATATTATGTAGTGGTCTTTCTTGCACCATCAGCAGGCGATGTGGGTGGTAACTTCACTCTGACCTTTGAGCGTGTTTCGCCTGACGTACCGGAGGAAACACCAATTCCTACTGAAGTCCCCGATACGGACTCATCTGCTGAATGGAGCGAACCAGAGCAGATATTATTTGCAGGAGGGATCGAAGTCCAACTCGCATGGCAAGGCTCTGCGGACATGAACCTGCAAGTCCGTGACCCGCTTGGACAAACGCTGTACTTCGACTCACGAACAACCAACAATGGTGGCACGTTTGGTTTCGATGCCAACGGTTTGTGCGAAGTCATCTCTCAAAGCCCAGTTGAAACAGCAACGTGGGCACCCGGCTTCTTAGCAACGGGCAGTTATGAAATTCTCGTCTTCTATCGTCAAGCTTGTGACACAGCTAATCCTGTGACCTTCACGGTCAACGTCTCCGTGAATGGCGAGAATGTCGGCTCTTATGAAGGCACATTGCTTCCACCCCCACAAGCCAATCAGGATAGCGTCTTCTTATCGCACTTTGAGGTCGATGCGGACGGTAACGCTGTGGTGACTTCCGGTGGGTCCTATACAACGCTAAGTATCAATAGCTTACCCGACTCACTGGCGAATTTGTCTGCCAATGCCACGTCGATTATCAGTGGTGACGCAGTTAGTGGTGTACTTACGAATGAATCTCCCTATGTTGCGTACAGTTTTGAAGGTGTTGCTGACCAAATCTTGACGATTAACATGGATGCCACAACTGGCAACTTAGACACCCTACTCCAAGTCGTGGACTCCAACGGCAACCTAATTGATGTCAATGATGATTCCTCTGGCACAACCAACTCGGCTATCGTCAATCTACAATTGGTACGGAATGATACCTATACGATTGTGGCGACGCGCTATGGGAAAGAAATCGGCGGGACAGAGGGCAATTACGTGCTAACCATTAGTGGCGCATCGACTGACTTTGCCGCAGAAACCCTGAACTTAAATCTACCAGATGGCGATATAGAAGTCACGCTGGTCTGGAACAACAACGCCGACTTGCAACTCTTGGTGCGTGACCCCATTGGTGATGTAGTCTATGACGACTCGCCCTTCATCAATAGTGGAGGCATCCTGCAAGAAGATGGCAATGTGAACTGTATCTTCGATGATACGTCGGGACCCTTATCCTATATTTATTGGCCCAATGGTTTCCAACGTCCCGGCACATACGAAGTCGAAGTCTGGTATCAAAACAATTGTAACGACCCAACGCCTGTCAACTTCACTCTGACGATAGTGGTGAATGACCAAGTTGTCTTTGTAGACCGCCAAGCACCCTTAGTCAATCAACGCTATGTCACAAACTTCACGATTGAACCCTCGGGTACAGCACGCGCAGGCTTGGGCGGATTCATCGGTGGTAGTGAGACATTGAATTACCAGTCAGAATTACCCTCTGCACTTCAACTCATTAGCGGGCAACCGGTGAGTGGTCTCATCACGCCAGATAATACCTTTGATGTTTATACCTTCGAGGGTAGTGTGGGTGATAATATCTCAATTAACATGGCGGCGAGTTCGCAAACCTTGGATACAAATGTATTCCTTATATCACCAAGCGGTTTGCCAGTTGCAGATAATGATGATGGTGACCCCTTACTGCTAGGGACAACAGGGCGGACAACCGACTCTCTCATCAGTAATGTCACACTCGCAGAAGAAGGGCAGTATGTCGTCTTAGCTACTCGTTTTGGAACGATTTATGGTGGGACGGTTGGTGGCTATACGCTAACACTCCGTGAGAACTAAACGCCAAATCCAATGGTAAAATTAATGGGGAGCCAACAGGGTTCCCCATTTTTGTTGTGCCTGATTGGTTCGATACTGCACTGTACAATTTTTTGCCCCTCTGTTATGATTTGTCGCTACTGCTTTCCAGCTTATTTGAAGGTCTCTAATTTGATGAAACCGCGATTTATACTACCATTGTTTGGTATTTTTATTGTCTTAGTTGCCGCTTGTGCGCCACCCCCCGTTTTGCGAAGTGATGATTATTTAACAGACTCCAGTCTAGTCAGTGGAGAACCGTGTGAAGCTCCTTGTTGGCGTGGGATTATCCCTGGCGAAACCCTCTGGCGCGATGCCGTCATTACGATTGAAGATGATCCGCAACTCAAAAATCTCCAAGTCGAATCTAGCGAAACCACAGACGAAGAAGGCAACAATGTCACAGCTCGCGCAGGTGCATTCCAAGATGGTGATGCCCAAGCCTGCTGTCAAATCTTTTCAGCGGATGGTGAAGTCGTCGACTCAATCTTCTTATTACTTGCACCTAACACTAGGCTAGAAGAAGTTATTGATATATATGGCGAACCCGCTTGGCTCACTGGTGAAGCCATAACAGAAGATCAAGCAATTATGTCCCTCATTTTTCCAGACCAAAATTTTGTGGTCTATGCCTTTGTTGCTGGCGAAGCAGAAGGCGGTGTTACTGCTTCGAGTGAAATTATTGGCTCAATATATATGACCACTGACAATATGAACCGCATAATTGAAACGACCAATCTCTATGAATGGGACGGGTATCAGTCCTTTAGAGCTTATGTTGATGGAAACTTTGATCTTCAGGCTTCCATATCCAACGATGGAGCAGATGAGTCTGAAGGTGATGAATAGTAATCATGATGTGTAAGGAAAGGAGCAGGGCGGATGGCTGAAGAAACTGCCACGCAAGCAATGTCCGTCGGGCAAGAAGTTACCGGAACGGTTAAAAAAATTGGGATTTATGGTGCATTAGTGGATGTCGGTACAGACCAACAGGCTTTATTGCATATCTCTCAATTGGGGAAATCAGTACGCCATGCCAGTGAAGTACTAAATGAAGGTGATTCGGTAACAGCCTATGTCTTGCGTATAGATGACAAGGGCATTGCCCTTACGATGGACAAACCCCCTGCAGTACCTTGGGAATCGATTGTGGTAGGATCGAGCTACAACGGAGAAGTGGTTCGCATTGAGAAGTTCGGCGCATTTGTCGATATTGGGGCAGAACGCTCGGGTATGGTGCATGTCTCAGAAATGGCAGACGGCTATGTCAAGTCTCCTGAAGAGGTTGTCAAGGTTGGCGATTCGGTTGAAGTTCGTGTCTTAAGACTCAATCGGCGCAATCGTCAAATTGACCTGACAATGAAAACCGAAGCTGAAATTATCCCCGATGAAATGGATGAACCCGAAGAGACACTGACCGCTATGGAAATAGCCTTCCAACGTGCGCAATCTTCAGGTGACGATAATGACGACAACGGGTCATCGACCCGAAAATTATCCGAATCAGAGAAGCGTCGTCGGGAACAAGAAGAAATCATGCAACGGATGCGCGGCGACTCGTAAAGCGACAGCTATTCGCTTGACAAATACGAAGTAGGGACGACAGACAATCCGTCCCTATTTTTGTTTCTCGCTTGCTGGTTTAAATTCCTGCCAAAGTCGATAAATGATGAATCCAAACAGGATCGTGAAATTCGCTTCATGAGATAAACACCATGGGCAAAGCGTTTCTAACAAGAAAAATTGGACGTAGACTAACCACATGGAGAACATCCACGCAAACAAGGCGATACCAAACATCAATATCCGTCCATATTCCTCCAATATGCCGATCCGATTTTCAAATAGGACGATGATTCCAAGAAACACATAAACGATGAATCCCAGATAGGCAATCGGAATCCCATAAAGCTCGGAATAGATACTGTTCAAAACCAGACCACAGTTAAAAACCCCGCTTTCGCTACACGCCGCAGGTACAGATGTTAATTTTAGATAACTCAAATAGCCACTAACAAATAAGCCAAACGCAATCGAGAGAATAATCAAGTGACGAGCGGATATCCGAGATAAACCCGACGGCGTCTCGGCTGGTGTCATCATTTGTGGAGAGGTTGTCATACGTGTATATCTCCTAAAGAGCGTAAAAGTTGAACAGATAAAATGCTTCCTGCTTCGACCAGTGTAATCCCTTCTGGAACAATCATCAAGCCATCTGCTATGACCATCGACATCAATGCTCCAGAGCTTTGGGTTCCGGTAGTGCTTGCAAACCACGTTCCCTCACGATGAGTTAAGATCACCCGTAAATAACTCCGTCGCCCATCTGATGTTAAGTCCTCTTGTATCTGCGCTTGAATGATTGTGGGATGATAAGAATAGCTCACCATCTTGCTCAGTGCCGGACGAACCAACACTTCAAATGTCACCATTGCGGATACTGGATTGCCCGGTAACCCGAAAAACGGTATACCCCGAATATGCCCAAATGCGAGAGGTTTGCCCGGACGCAAATTGATTCGCCAAAAACTGATCGCGCCGATTTCATCTAAAATCGTCCGCACCAAATCAGCTGTCCCAACTGAGACACCAGCTGAGCTAATCATCATATTTGGTTCAAGGTCAATCGCTGAGGTGAATAGTTGACGCACAGACTCCAAATCGTCTCCAGCAATCGGGAGACTAATCGCTTCTGCACCGCTTTGTTCGACCAAAGACGCCAGCATATAACGATTGCTGTCACGGATTTTGCCGGGAGATAAGGGCTGGTCGATTTCTACCAACTCGTCGCCTGTACTCAGAATCACCACCCTCGGGCGACGAATCACGGATACGCTTGCCTGTCCAATCGAAGCCAACATCCCAATATCTTGCGGACGGATGCAGGTTCCCGCTTTGAGAACTATATCGCCTTGTTTGATGTTTTCACCGATTGGGCGAATATAATCCCCCACATTGACCTGACGATAAATTTGGATGTGAGATGGTAAGTCAGTCAGTGTTTCTTTATTCCAATCATCATCTGTATCTTCAACTGGGATGATGGCATTGGCTCCTTCTGGAACAGGCGCACCCGTCATGATTCGCGCCGATTCTCCGCCTGCCAATCGTCCTTCTGGCGCAACACCAGCAGGGATATCCATCGTGACACCGAGTTGAACTGGATGATCGTAACTAGCCGATTCGCTGTCCTCAGCGCGAATCGCATAGCCGTCCATGCTAGAGTTCGCAAAGGGTGGCAAATAAACATCAGAGATAACATCGTCCGCAAGAATCCGATTTAAGCTATCTGAAAGAGGAATGCGTTCACGAGTGAGTGTTGTAATTGTTTCAAGAATTTGAGCAAGGGCTTCATCAACGTTTAACAAATGGCTCACAGGTCAACCTTTGATAATTTTTGGGCAATTATAGCATGAGTTTGTTCAGATTTTGTGTGTTTCCTACACACGCATGTTAAAATTCGTGTACACTAAATCAACCACTGTCGTTGGTATGTTAAGTATCGAGGTACTTGCTGAATGATCTCATCCCCCAAAACGGCGCAATCAGATTTGCAATCGCTTCTGCAACAACTGCCAAAGTTAAATCCACGTGAAAATGCCTTAATAGAAAGAGCCTATCAGCGTGCAGAAATTGCACACGCCGGACAGACTCGTAAATCAGGTGAACCTTATCTCACACATTGCGTCGAAGTTGCCAAAATTTTAGCTGAACTCCGTATGGATGCAGAAACCATTGCGGCAGGCTTATTGCACGATGTCGTTGAAGATAACGATAACATCACGGATGATGACCTCAAGAATGAATTTGGTGAGAAAATCAGCTCGCTGGTAAGCGGTGTCACCAATCTCAAGCACATCAAACAAGAAAATCAACAGAAGGGCAAACGGTACGGGCGGCGTGCTGAACGCAACAAGGAATCCATCCGCAAAATGCTTTTAACCATGGACGACGATATTGAGGTTGTCTTTGTTAAGTTGGCAGACCGCCTCCATAACATGCGAACCCTTGGTTATATGAAAGAGGAAAAACAACGAGACATCGCCCAGGAAACGCTTGATATTTATGCCCCATTGGCGAATCGCTTGGGAATCTGGCAAATTAAGTGGGAGTTGGAAGATTTAGCCTTTCGCTACCTCCATCCAGAAGACTATCGTGCGATCGCTCGTAGTTTGGATGAACGGCGCAATGACCGTGAGTCCTACGTCGATGAGGTAATTAGACGGCTACAAGGAGAACTCAACAAATTGGGAGTTCACAATGCTCATATTACAGGTCGTCCCAAACATATCTTTAGCATCTACAACAAGATGAGGCGGAAAACCGTCCCACTGGAAGAGATTTATGATGTGCGTGCGGTGCGTATCATCGTTGATAAGGTGTCCGATTGCTATCTCGTGCTAGGCGCGGTCCATGGACTATGGCGACCCATCGCAAGCGAGTTTGATGATTATATCTCCGCTCCAAAAGATAATTTTTACCAGAGCTTGCATACCGCCGTGCGTAATGAAGAGGGCAAAACCTTAGAGGTTCAGATTCGTACATGGGAAATGCACGAAAATGCAGAATATGGGCTAGCTGCGCATTGGCGATACAAAGAGGGTAGACACCGCCAATCGGATAAAGCCTTTGAAGAACGAGTTGCCCATATTCGTCGTAAACTCGATGCAAGTGATGTTAGTGATGATACCAATACCTTTATGCAAACGGTCGAGGACGAATTTTTCCAAGAACAAATCTTCGTCCTAACACCCAATATGGATATGATTGAATTGCCTATCGGATCAACCCCTATTGATTTTGCCTATCGTGTGCATACAGAAATCGGACATCGTTGCCGTGGTGCCAAAGTAAATGGGCGTTTGGTTCCTCTTAGTTACAAACTCAAAACGGAAGATACTGTCGAAATCCTGACAGCAAAACGTGGAGGCCCGAGTAGGGATTGGCTGAATGAAGACCTTGAATATGTGCAAACCAATCGCGCGCGTGCCAAAATCCGCCAATGGTTGAAAAAGCAAGATCGAGAACTACACATAACGATGGGGCGGGAAGCCTTAGAACGTGATTTGAGACGCTTGGGGATAATTGACAAATTATCTTTTGATTCAATTCTCAACCTGTTCCCCGATTATGAGAAATTGGATGATTTCTTCACGGCGATTGGATCAGGTGACATCAGCAGTGGACACCTCAGCAATCGAATTCTCAAACATATTCTAGATGAAGAGGAAACGAAAAAGGCGGACAATATCCCTATTCGTCCCCGTCCACGCTCACGTTCCACTGCGACTAGCGGGGTCAGTGTGATGGGAACGGCGGGCTTATTCTGCAATTTGGCGACCTGTTGTAACCCGATGCCCGGCGATGCGATTATCGGCTATGTCACACGGGGGCGCGGTGTCACGGTGCATCGTGCGGATTGTAGTAATGTCCTTGCAATGTCGTCTGCAGATATTGAACGACTGACTGAAGTGGCATGGGAGGCAACGTCTGAAGATCAACGCTACTCGGTCCCTATTGAAATCACATCCTTCGATCGAGAAGGATTGTTGAAAGAAGTCGCCACGATTATTGCTGAACAAAAAGTAAATATCTCCGAACTGGATGTCTCCACGAAAGAGCAAGTTGCCACAATGTTCATGACTTTGGATATTTCGGATCATGCTCAACTCACACGCATCTTGGCGCAGATAGAAACACTCCCTGATGTGGTCGAAGCCCATCGTCGTCACATGACCTAAATTGCCAAACGTTAAGGCTTCTTTCTTGTATCCTCTCATACAATAGTATGTAAGTGAGTCATACTCTGACGAACTTGCCTTGCTGTCGATGAGTGCGTGAGTTGAGGATGAAATGAGCAATTGGTTCGATAATTGGTCGCAGGCACAATGGGATGGAATAGATGATTCCGTCCGATGTGTGTTTATTCATCCAAATTATCCACACCCGCACCTCTACTTCCGCAATTTGCTCCATGAACCTAACACACTCTATTATCGACTAGAGGGCGACAACCTCACCTGTGAAGATATACAACAACAGGTTCTCAACGGGAGATCGCTTGATGTTCCCTTTATTATTTTGGATGAAGGTGAACGGGCATCATCACAAGGCTTAATTCAATTTTTGCGAACGCAATTGGATGAATATGCCGCGTCGCGTTGGGTGATCGTTAGTCAAGATATCACGCTCCTTGAGGCGGATGATGACGTACTCAGAGACAGAAGTTGCTTCATACCGCATAATGACGACATGATGCTGGTTGATTACATCAAACATAATCGTGAACGCCCACTCCTAGAGGTTTATGCCTTTGGCAAGGGTCGGATTTATGTCAACGGACGGTCGATAGACGATTGGGATGGCTTACTCCCCCGTGCCTTGTTTTTCTACATTATCGACAAAGGCATGGTCACCCGAGACGACATCTTTAAAACCTTTTGGCCCCAACTGACCAAAAAAGAAGCGACCAACGTCTTTCATGTTACCAAACGGAAGATCAATGAAATTCTTGGCTTAAATGTGACCAAATATGGAGGCGGATATTATCGCGTCTCGCCCGAAATTGATTTACATTATGATGTTATCAAATTCGCAGAACAGGTTCATCAGAGTGCGATTCAGCCGGATAAAGAGTCGCTTTTATCCTTGCAACAAGCCTTGACCCTGTATCGTGCGCCTTTCCTGAGCGAGTTGGAAGGTGAATGGGTCACGAATCGACGTGATGAGTTATCCGAGTTACTCAGTGAAGCCTATGCGCGATTAGGTGATTTATTCCTCAAACAAGAGCAGATTCAAATTGCACTTGGACATTATTTAAACGCACTCGCGCGCAATGCCGAGCGTCAAGATTGGACGGAAATGGCGATGCAGTTGTATCTAGGTTTAGGGATGCCACAGGATGCGGTGGCTGTTTACCAACGCTTGGAAGATGCCCTATATGAAGCCTATGAATC
>JANQRM010000311.1 GCA_028284565.1 Anaerolineae bacterium
CAGACGACAACCACGGCTCATTCGCAGACTTGGGAGCGATAAAACGTTGCGGATACCACGTACCTTGCGTTGCTTGGGGTGCGATAAAAGAGAAACCATTTGCATCAAATTCATTCCGCAAGTCCAAAATACTCTCCGCACTCGCCCCCCGCCCATGAATCAGGATCATTACGGCTTTAGCAGTCTCTGGTAATGTACCGACAACGTGCATTGGTGCATTTGCATGTGGATCATTGCTCATTCAGGTTCGCTCCATGCTTCCACCTTCAACGGTGTCAACTTGTTCTCGATGGATTCACGATGCGGTTCAAGATTGGGTGGCAGTTTTAGATTTTGCCCAAGTTCGCTCTCATCTTCATCCACCATAAAGCCCGGTCCAAGTGTCGCCAATTCGACGATATGCCCATCCGGGTCACTGCTATAAATACTACGGAAATAACTCCGATCCATAATCGGCGAAACTCGAAAACCTGCCTTGCTCAGTCGAATCCGCCATTCCGTTTGCTCATCTTCATCTTGGACAGCTAGCGCATAATGATGGGTTAAGCCAATGCCCATCTGTGCATAGCGCGTTTGTTTAGGGTCACGCTCGAAATAGGTGATTATTGTCCCCGGCTTGCCATCATCCACCCCCCAATACCAATGCGCCGAGTTGGGATCATCGAAATTCAGCGTCTTCTTGACCCGACGCATCCCCAAAACATCACTGAAAAATGCATCAGTGCGTCCAATATCAGAGCCTATCGCCGTAATATGGTGCATCCCATATTGCAACGCCATGTCCTTAGTAATAGCAGGCACAGGCTCTTCCCACATCAGGGTTTTGATACGCTCATTATCTCGATTGGAGTGAATCATCTCGTCGGGTGGTGGCTTCAGTACCATACCGAGTGCATCACGTTCTTCGTCAATTGCCCAACCGGGACCATTCGTGGCGATTTCCAGAATGACACCATCAGGGTCTTTGAAATAGATGGATTTGAAATAATGACGGTCAAAGGGTCCATCTACCGAAATGCCTAAATCAATCAGGCGACGTTTCCATTTGAGCAAGCCATCGTAATCCGCGACTTCGAGCGCGAGGTGATGTGTTCCACCAACCCCTGTTTTGCCTTTGGGGACATGCGACCACTCAAAGAACGTAATCGCACTGCCCGGCTCGCCTGTGGCATTTCCAAAGTAAAGATGATAACTGCCGGGGTCATCAAAGTTGACCGTCTGCTTGACCAAGCGCAAGCCCAAAACCTTCGTATAAAAATCCACTGTCTGTTGAGCATTCGAGCAGACCAATGTGATGTGATGAATACCGAGAATTTTCATAGACGAATTTCCATAGATTGACTAAGAGTAAGGAGTTTACTTCATCCAGATGAGATAGAGGTTAAGCGTCTTAGGGATAAAAATGCTTTGCTAACTCTTCGCTTCGGATGAACAGACCCTCACTCTTAACGGCTAACGTTCCATCCGGAAACCGAATCTCAGCTCGGAGGAAAATCTTCTTGCCTTCGACTCGATCAATCCAACCGACGATTTCAGTTTCTACACCTAAATTCACAGGCACTTGGAAGTTTATCTGCAAATTGACCGTGAAAGCTGGCAATTCATTCGCAAAAACCGTCGCGGTCATCGCTTCATCAATCACAGCTGACAAAGCCCCACCATGCACGATATTTGGGGGACCTTGCTTGAGTTTATCAAATGTGTAAGTCGCCTTGACACTTTTGTCAGGCTGGAGAGCGAACTGAATCCCAAAACCATTCTGGTAGTCTCCACCCACAAAGTTAGAGCCATTGAAATTGGGAATTGTCGTCATTCAGCAATCAACTCGACGAGCTTGAAATGTTCCACATCCACCAAGCCTATGTCCGTG
>JANQRM010000319.1 GCA_028284565.1 Anaerolineae bacterium
CAAGCCGATAATCACCAAAGCCGGATATATCCAGATTTGGCTATCCAACCATTGCGGACCGTCAACCCCAATCTGGTCCAAGACTCGGTTAATCCATCCTGTCTCAGACCCCAACATCCCGCCCCAAATTAACACAGCAGAGACCACCGGAACGATATAGGGCATGTAAAACAAGGTACGAAAGAGGCGTTTCCCGCGAAGATTTTTATTATTGAGCAACGCCGCTAATGCTACTGGCAACACGATAGCAAACGGTAAAGAAATCACCGCAAAGCGCAAGGTCACCTGAATCGCAACCCCAACCAACGGGTCCTCAAATAATTTTTGATAATTCGCTAACCCAATAAATTCAACTTCATCAGGTTTATTGAGTTCAAAATTCGTGAATGAAAACGCTAAAGAAGCAATAATTGGAATCAAAGTGAAGACGATAATCCCAATAATCCAAGGGGAAAGAAAAACCCAACCCCAAAGCCGTTGTTGTTTCATTAAATCACGTTCTTTGCCTTTTGGCTGAGGAATCATCTCAGGCGAGGCAGTGGTGGTAGTCATGAGCTGTCCTCCAACAGAAATTAACCCAGCAAAAAATCAGGCGGATAGCCATACGACCACCCACCCGAAAAAAAGTTCGTGCTTACTCTTCTGCGTTGAAAATGGAGTCCAATTCGGCAAGCAATAGGTCGATTTCTGCGTCCATGTCCAAGCCGGGTTCACTACGGAACAGTGACTCGAAAGATTGGAGACGAGCGAAGGCTTCATTGTTGTTAGGGAGACGTTCTTCATGTGATGGAATATCAACGAATTGCGTACCTGCTACAGCCACGTCCCAGTTCACACCTTGGGTATATTTTTCATTGAGATTGTCAAAGAAAGCACCACGGTCTTCGGCACGGGCTGGCATACCGCCATACACACCCAGTAGGTCAAGAGAGGCATCGCCAACGAGGTGTGCAAGAACCGTAAAGGCTTCTTCAGGATGTTCGGTTGTATCCAAGATTCGGAAGGTATCAGCATGGAGACGCGCGGTGACTTCGCCATTGAAGGAGGGGAGTGCGCCCGCTTGCCATTCTGTATCGGCTAAACAGCAAGTGTACCACAGGTGGCTCACTGCCATGGACACATTTCCAGAGGAGAAGGCATTCCCATTGCCTAACAAATCACTACCGTCTTGGGCAGAGTTGGGGGAGATATTAAGTTCCCAAATCGCATCATAAACCCAATTAAAGGCTTCGCGCCAAGTATCGGGCATCACAGCCGTGAATGACCCATCATCATTGGTCTCGTAGAGTGATTCCGCACCCCACATGGTTGCATTTTGACGCATACTCGACCATTGCATATGGAAGCCGAATTGAATAATGTTTTCAGAGTCAAATTCGTCTTCTGTGGCATCAAAACCATTGGCATCCACCGTCAACAGTTGAGCAACTTCGGTCAAAGTGTCGATATTCCACTCAACCTCTTCGCCATCCAAGATATAAGGCTCACCATACGCGGCAGGTGGATATTCCAAACCGGCTTCATCGAAATGGTCGGGACGATAGTAGAGGAAAGAGGGGAAGGTTGCGAAGGGTAGGCCAACCAGACCACGCTCTGACAAACGGTTGAAATCAACGATTTCGCTATCAAATTGAGACAAGTCATAACCGGACGCATCAACGAGGGGCTGAATATCGAGCAAGTTGTCGAGGAACTGAGCTGTACCCGCGAAACCTACTGGACCAATTATATCGGGAGCTTCGCCCGTGGCAATTAAGGTTGCAAGCGTTTGAGGCGCACTGTCGTTGTCCACAAAGATGATTTCCAGATTGATGTCATCTTGTGAAGCATTGAATTCATCGACAACTGACAATTGAGCATCTTGCTGTTCTGGATTTGCGCCTGTACCAAGCCCGACAAACCACGTAATCGTGACCGGCTCTTGTGCGCCCACTGATGTCACTAAAAGAAGTGCAAAAACGAACGTGAGTAAAAATCGGAAGTGTTTTGACATTTGGATGTCTCCTAAATATTGATTAACGATTAAAAGAATAGGTGAAATGGTGTTTTGATTTACTTCAAGAACGCCTCCTATTAATACTATGGCGAGCAGATTTCAAGAATGGGAACGCTCCCAATTCATTGCAAATAAAATTTGTATGATTGAAAGTTCTGGTTTTCCCTGCTAAGTGTAAATAATGCCGAGCTAAGTGAGATAAATTGCTAATGTTGGGAACGCTCCCAACAATGGATAAATGAAATATTCGGCTTGGATACGTGTCAAAATTGACTATCCGATACATTATCCTCATGACAACGCATCCTCTACAGACTGCACTGAATCTCGTTCAACCAGATAGGTCGAAACCAATGATTTGGTCGCAGAACGTTCTGGATTAGTCGCCCGTTCAATGACTTTCTGGACACCCATGCGTCCTATAAGTTCTCTATCGACATGAATAGTCGTGAGGGGTAGGGATGCTTTCCGAGAGATTTCAATATCGTCAAAACCAATGACGGATACATCTGCAGGAACACTTAAATTGAGGGATTGTAAAGCTGGAACAACTGCCAGAACAGCGATGCTATCATTACACGCGAAGATTGCGGTGATGTCTGGATGACGTTGCATCAGACGAATAGTCGCCTCATATGCAACCGAAACATGAAGATTGCTTTCTTCAATAAATGTGTTCTTGATTCCATATTGGTGTAGCGTGCGAATGTAGCTTTCACGACGTTCAAAAATGCTGGGATATGAGTTATCATTGCTACCAATTAAGCCTATATTCCGGTGACCCTGTTCAATCAAATGGGAGACCGCAAGTGCAGCTCCCTGATAATTGTCGATTAAGACACTGTCCATCGCCACAATATCGGAGGTATAGCCATCAAGCAGAACGATATTGCGCCCAGCCCGCTGAGAAATATCCGTCAAACTTTCTTCGAGGAAACCGCCCACCACAATCACACCATCGACTACCTCATCTAAGAGCATCGGAGGCATACTCGAAATACGCCCCATGTCATCTGTCTCGACATTGGCATACATCAAATGCAAGTTATTCCGCTGACATTCTTGCTCAAGGCTAATGATAATTTGGGAATAGAAGGGGTTGGCGAGCATGGGTTCGCCACCGGGGTCTAATTTCGTCAACAAGCCAATAGTGGAAAGGGCAGTATGATGAGTGGCAAAACGAGGCTTGGTATAACCCAGCTGATTGGCGACTTCTAAAACGTGCTGGCGTGTTTCAACAGCGACATTCGATTTGTTATTTAAAACTTGGGATACCGTGCTTAATGCGACATCTGCTTGTTTTGCGATATCGCGCATGGTCACTTTTTTCTTCATAAAAGAATGAACTTAAGTATAAAATCAATATCGAACATGATCGAACTTGTTCGTTCACTTGTTTTATATTAGTTCGATTCCGATGATTTGTCAACTTAATCGACACAACACATTAAACTAGAAGGGTTCCAAAGCAGTTTTGACTTGGCTATACACTCTCTCGGATTGCTAACTCCACAGGTAAAATCTGATGGTCGCTATTGGCTTCACTATCCAATATTGCAATCAATTTTTGCGTGGCGATCTGACCTAACATACTGACATCTTGGCGGATCGTGGTCAGTGGGGGAGAGGATAGACTAGCTTTTTCAATATCGTCAAAGCCAACAACAGCGATATCATCTGGAATCTGCAAGCCTGCATCCTGAATAGCCTTCATAGCACCGAATGCAATCGTATCGCTCGATGCAAAGACAGCATCTATCGGATGTTGGAGTAAGGTTTGCATCCCTTCATAACCCCAAGCTTCAGTGTATTCACCAAAACCGGTAACCAGTTGCCGATCAAATGGAATCCCCGCATCCTCCAAAGCCTGACAATAACCCGTATAACGATCCACCGTCGACATCAAGCCCTCTCGACCCTTAATAATCCCAATACGTTGTCTTCCAGCAAGGGCTAAGTAATCGACTGCCAACTTCGCCCCGCCTTTGTTATCAATATCTATAAAATGCGGAGATTCCAGTTCAGGATGTGGTCGTCCGATCACCATGTACGGCTTCGACTGCTGATTGAGATGGTTGATAAGAACATCATCAAACACAGCAGAAATAATCAGATAGCCGTCGGTCAATGGATTATGAAAGAGATTGTTATAGAAATCCTCCACATCAAACGATTTGCTTGTGAGTCCGAGGATGATGCTGTAACCCATTTGATTGGCTTGATGGGTGATAGCTTGCAAAATGACCGGGAAAAAAGGGTCCGTAAACAAATCACTGACCATGTGAGGCAAAAGAACACTGATGATTTGAGTTCGGTTCGAGGCAAGCGCACGAGCGACAGGGTTAGGTTGGAATTTCGTTTCCTGAATGACTTCCCAAATGCGTTGCCGTGTTTTTTCGCTGACATTGGGATGATTATTGATGACCCGCGATACAGTGGAACGAGAACTATCTGCTAGTTCCGCGATGTCTTCTATACTTAAATGATTTTGATTTGTCATAAGGTTTAAGAAAGGACCTGTGCCGAAGATGAGTTAATTTATGTGAGTATTTGTTGTTTGTCAAATTGTAAATGAGCAGTTCTAGACTCCAATTTGAGTATTAACAGTTGACGGATGTCAGATAACTTGTCTGAGAAAAGGAACAACATGGCCAAATTTGCACGCTTTGGCTAAAAATTTCTACCTCGATTATCGAACCTTGTCTTATGCCTATTATTCATTGGCGCGGGTTCTCGTTCCCATCAACTTCACCCATAATGGGCGCTTCCGCACCGAACTCGCTTTGAAGATTCCGCCACTGCCAGATATTGAGCCTGCAATGCGCGTTTCCAAAGCGGAAGGTCATATGAAGAGCGTAATTCGGACACATTTACTACG
>JANQRM010000325.1 GCA_028284565.1 Anaerolineae bacterium
CTATGGGGGTCCCGATAGAGATAACATTCGTGGTGGCAATGGCCACGACAACATCGATGGTGGGGATGATCGTGATTACTTGCGCGGTGGCAACGGTAACGATGTCATCAGCGGTAGCGATGGCAATGATACCATCCGCGGTGATCGTGGCGACTATGACCGGATGTTTGGTGGCGATGGTGAGGACAATATCCGCGACACAGATGGCGCACTTGGCGCACATGGTGGTCCCGGTGATGACTATATCAACATCCGTCTCCGCAATGGTTGGGTCGATAACAACGGCAACTACCGCTTTGATGGCAAGTTGAGTGGTGGTTATGGCAATGACTTTGTCAAACTCGAAATTCGTGGTCACAATGTCTTCTTCATCAATATCACAGGTGATGAACGCGACAAT
The DNA here is from genome assembly GCA_028284565.1 of Anaerolineae bacterium. The sequence continues at coordinate 401 of JANQRM010000325.1, forward strand.
CCACCTTCACCTCTGGAAGGTGATGAAGACAAACTCGACCTCCGTGGCAATATCAACCCGGGGTCAGTTATCATCAAGTTTGAGTTGGACAAGAATGGTAATCCGCTCTGAGGTAGAAGGAGGAAGTGATTTGATATCGCTTCCTATCATCTCATCAACAAGCAAGAAAACGTCCTAGATTTTTCTGGGGCGTTTTTATTTGGTTAGAGAATTGGATATGATTAAGACTCGATAGCGATGGTATCCCTTATAATATTTATGGGAGAGGGAGCTGATGTATAGATGGAAGCCAAAACCATCCAGAACCGCTATGTTTTGCAGGACACGCTGGGTCACGGCAGTATGGGCGTTGTGTATTTGGCTTATGATCGTCTACATGGCGATACCCTCGCGCTCAAACAAATTCAGCGTCCCATTGATCAGCTTGAATTAGATATTACAACCTATGTTCCCAAGCAAGAAACCTCGCGTCATGCGCTAGTCCGCGAATTCCAACATCTCGCCTCGCTCAAACATCCTTATATCATCAACGTGTTGGATTTTGGATTTGATGAACATAATCTGCCTTTCTTCACAATGGATTATTTGGAGTCTGCCCAATCGATTACAGATTATGCACGCGACCTATTGCAAGACACCAAGATTCAACTGTTAGTCCAAGTCCTCGAAGCCTTAGCCTATATACATCATCGACAAGTTCTGCACCGTGACTTAAAGCCTGATAATATCTTAATAGCAGAGAAGCAAGTTCATCTTCTAGATTTTGGCTTGTCTGTTCGTCAGCAGGAGGCACATGAACAAGGTGGGACATTAGCATATATGGCTCCCGAATTGTTTCAGGGAGCAAAAGCCTCCGTTGCTACGGACCTTTATGCCTTCGGTGTGATTGCCTATCAAACTTTCGCCAATAAATTGCCCTTTTTGCCCACCGACCTCGATGGTATGTTAAGTCGTCCACCTGATGTCTCATCCCTTGATTTAGACGCTCCCTTACAGTTGATCTTAGAACGCCTACTCCTTAAAATTCCAGAGGCGCGCTATCCATCTGCACAAGCCCTCATCCAAGCCTTCACCGAACTTGAGTCGGTTACCTTGCCAGAGCACCATATTGAAATCCGTGAGAGTTATCTACAAACGGCTGAATTCGTGGGGCGCGAAGATGAACGACAACAATTACGTAACGCTCTCGATAATTTAGCTAGCAATCGTGGGTCATCTTGGCTCATTGGTGGAGAAAGCGGTGTTGGCAAATCTCGTCTGTTGAATGAATTGCGCATCGACGCGCTTGTTCAGGGGATTCCCGTTTTACGTGGACAAGCGGTAGACGGCGGTGGACTCCCCTATCAACTCTGGCGACAGATTGTCCGACGACTGGTTCTCTCTACCCCTGTCACCAATGCAGAAGCCGGTATCCTCAAAGCGATTGTTCCCAATATCGACACCCTCTTGGCACGTCCCATTGCGCTGGCAACTGAATTAGCGGGGACAGCTCAACAGCAACGCCTTGTGATGACCATTGCCAATTTATTTAAACGACAAACGAAACCTCTGCTCTTAATTTTGGAAGATTTGCAATGGACAGATGAGAGCCTCGCGCCCTTACAACAGTTAAATGCCATTGTTGCTCAACTACCACTCCTGATTTTAGGCAGTTATCGACGAGATGAATCCCCAGACTTACCAGCCTCGTTGCCACAAATGCAAGTCATGACCTTAGATCGTTTTGAACCACTACAAATTGCAAAACTCAGTCAGTCCATGCTGGGGAAAGTGGGGGAACAACCCCACCTTGTAGAATTCTTCAATCGGGAGACCGAAGGCAATGTCTTCTTCTTAGTTGAAGTGATTCGGACCCTTGCCGAACAATCCAAAGACTTAACAGCACTTGGTCAGACCACTCTGCCTGATACAGTACTGTCTGGCGGTATCAATCGAGTAATTCAATATCGCTTGCAAAGAATCCCGAAACAACATCGGGAAACACTTGAACTCGCGGCGGTACAGGGACGCTGGTTAGATTTAGACCTGATGAAACACTTGATGCCCCCTGTTCAGCTTGATGACTGGATTGCCATTTGTTCAGAAGCCATGGTACTAGATACGCAAGATGAGCGATGGCGGTTTGCTCACGATAAATTACGTGAATCCCTCATTGATTCCTTATCAAATAATAAACGAAAGGCACTCAACCGAAAAGTTGCCAAAGCAATCGAAGCTGTCTATGCAGATGATTTAGAGACCTATTCCGCTATCCTTACTCAACATTGGCATCAGGCGAAAAATGTGGAAAAAGAAGCCCACTATGCCTATATGGCAGGGAAGTTAGCCGAGAAAAGTTGCCGATATGAGGAAGCCTTACGCCTTTTCCAGCGCGTGAAACAATTGCAAGAAGCCCAACCCGATATTGAACAAAGCCGAATAGCTGAGACTCTTTATGAACTTGGTAGCACCTATAAGTTAATGGGACGCTATGATGAAGCGCGCGACTGGTTAGGCAAAGCTCTGGACCTATTTAAGGCACTCAATATCAAGGAAAAGATTAAGGATACATTATCGAATATCGGCGACTTAGACGTGCGACAAGGCGATTATGAACTAGCAGAGAAACGGTTAAATGAATCGCTCGCGTTATCACGTGAATTAGAGGACAACTTCCGCATTGCCACAGATTTGATGCATCTTGGGAATTTGGCGCAAACGCAACACCGATTCCAAGATGCCTTGACCATTCGACAAGAGAGTTACCGCTTAATGAAAGAAGTTGGAGAACCTCTCGACATCTGCAAAACCCTCAATAATCTGGCACTGGCATACGATATGTTGGGTGAAATCGACCAAGCGATGACCTATCACCGTGAAGCCCTTGCCATTCGACGTGAAGTCAATGACCCGCATGGTATTGCTATCTCGCTCATTAACATGGGCGCAATCGCCAATGACCAAAAAGATTATCAAACAGCCCTTGAATACGGTAAAGAAAGCCTAGAGCTGTTCCGCGCAATGGATAATCTTTATGCGGTGAGTTATGCACTTGGCTTATTGGGAGATATAGCGCAAGGGCAAAATCAGCTAAGCGAAGCGAAAACCTACTTTGAGGAAAGCCTTGACCTCCGCAGGCAGACAAAAGACAAACAAGGGATTGCAGGCTCGTTGAATGCACTTGGGAAGATCGCAATTGAAGAGAGACATTATCAACAAGCATGGGACCATTATGTTGAATCCTTAGAACTGCGCATCGAACTCAAGGTCGAGCCGAACATTCTTACCCAGTTAGATAACTTTGCGGATTTATTAACCAAACTCAATCAACAGGAACTTGCGTATCTTATCCTCTCCGTCTTGCAACAGCAAGTGGACTTGCCGAAATCGATCGACAATCTCGATAGCCGAATTGAAGAGTCAAAATCACAATTAACTGGCGATGTACAAGCCAGATTAGATACCGAAGCAAATACGCTGACGATTGAAGCCCTGAGTCAACGTGTCTTGACTGTGAAACAAAAGACTCTCTTCGGACAAGTTTAATCATCCATCAAGATAATATGTAACTCCGCCGGACCATGCGCGCCAAGCACTAACTCCATACCGATGTCTGCTGTTCGACTCGCGCCTGTAATAACAGTAACGTTCGATGACTGACGGAACGCATCCAATCCCTTAGCTCGCTGTTCTTTCATCCATGCTTCCATATTCGGCAGGATTTGTGAGGTCTTCACAATAGCGACATGCACGTAGGGTAAGAGAGATACACTCCGCGCTTTGCCATCCCCGCTCGCAATGACGATGCTCCCTGTACCTGCCAACGCACCACTCGCACCGGTAATCCCAACCCGCACGCTGGCATCATTATGGGGTTGTCGATTGATGTTGTTTTGCTTAAGTGCATTCTCTAAACCACGTACTGGGATATGCTCAAAGTCCCAAGCCAATAAGCCGGTGTCATCCCCTACGATATTGAGTATCGCTTCAATAGCCGATTCATCATCGGACATTCGTGTGATTTGGTTATTCAGCAACTCTCCCTGTTTAATAAAGAGTTCTACCAATGCTTCACGAGACCCGTCATCCAACATGACCACATCGCGCATAGATGTAGCGACATCAATTTGCTCAAATTGATGAGAAACCAATCGTAATTTATTCAAGATATTGTCTCGGCTACTCATCGGATTTTTCCTTTTGCCGTTCTTTCCAGAGTTGACGGAAGGGCCTCGGGGCGAAATCAGGGAAATCACGATACTTCTTCCAATCACCCAATGGATTCGGAATCATGCGATCTATGCCGGTCTTTAATCCAACCTGCGCCAGCTTCCCACTCATTGAGAATAGTCGTGGTGAGCGATTCGCAATCTCCCAAGCTCTCATGCTCCAATCCCAGCGTTTATCGGATTCCTTCTGTTGCACGATGTCATCCCGCAAGTCCAATAACATGCGTGGCAAATCAATATCAACGGGACAGGCTTCTTTACATGCCCCACATAAACTACTCGCATTCGGCAAGGGAGTCGCTTGGTCAATGCCTTTGAGTAATGGTGTAATTACCGCGCCGATGGGACCGCCATACACCCAGCCATAAGCATGTCCACCTGTGACTCGATAGACTGGACATGCATTCAGACACGCCCCACAACGGATACACGCCAATGACTCTACATATCGCGGATTGGCATAGATGTTACTCCGTCCATTATCAAGGAAAATAACCACCATATGTTCAGGTCCATCCTCATCCGTATCCCGTCGTGGACCATTCAGGATATTGCTATAGACTGTTAAATTCTGCCCTGTGCCACTGCGAGGCAGTACCTGTGTTAATGTAACGTAATCCTCAACCGTCTCGACAATCTTCTCAATGCCGACAATTGCCACATGCACCTTTGGCAAGCTCGTCACCATGCGACCATTGCCCTCATTCATCACCAATGCCAGACTGCCTGTCTCTGCGATGATAAAGTTCCCGCCAGTAATTCCCATATCCGCATT
>JANQRM010000336.1 GCA_028284565.1 Anaerolineae bacterium
TTGTCATCCGAATCGGGTGCATTGTTGATGGCTTCTTCAGATGACAGGGCGGGTTGGGCTTTATCTGCACGCAAGACATTCCTCAGAGGTAACACAGAAGCCGTGGGTTCGATATGGGAGGTATCAACCGTTTGGAGGTGTTGGAAATAGTCCAAAATATCGGAAAGTTGTGTCCGATAGCGTTCCATTTCATCATCGGAAAGCTCTAGTTTGGCGAGTTCGGCAATCTGGCGGATGGTATCAGGTGTCAGCGTAGACGGTTCTGCCATGTGGCGATTCTTCCCCTGTTTGGTCGAAAGCGACCTCATTATAACATAGTTGCTAGGCTGAATTGCAAAAGATTGTTAAAATTTTCGTCCGCACGAAATTAAAAAAACGATTACAATAGAAACTAATTGATGCAGGTGTGCAGAATGTAGGGGCTATGGCAACCGGTAGTCTACAAATCAATCGAGATATTATCCTTGCAACACGCAAACAGTATCTGAATAGTCGTCGTGATGGCACACCTGTTGAGGCGATATTGGCACTTGCTCAGATGCAACGGCGACCTCGCCCGATTTTTAATACGGTTCAGGAGCTTGACGAAATTCTGCTGATTGGTCAAGTGAGTTTGACCGAGAAATATGACCCTGTAATGACGGCACTTCGTTTAGAACGGGCGGGCGTAGATGCCGTATCCTTTTTCACGGACCATACAATTTACTCACGCGATTTGGATGATTTGCTGATGGTCACGCGGGGGGTGCGTCGTTTACCTGTGATATTTCAAAATTATGTATTCGATGAATATGGTGTGATGGCGGCGCGGGGCGCAGGTGCTTCTTCTGTTGTGGTTTATGCTGATATTTTAGAACCTGATATGCTTCGGCGGGTGGTCTCGATTGCCCAACGTTGGAAAATGTCAGTCGCCGTGCAAATCAGTAGCGAACTGCATTTAGAGCAACTTGCCTCTTTGACTCCGCACGCGGTTTGCATTGGTGATTCAGACGAGGATGAACTGGATGATGCCTTTGACAAGCTCGAAGCCTTCCGCGCGCATATCCCGCCCTATTGTAAAGTGATGCTGTCACATGAACTGCGAACATTAGAAGAAGTCGAAGCGGCAGTCGATGCGGATGTGAATGCGATTTTTGTCACGACACAGGTCTTCGAGGCAGATAACGGTGTGGGGTATATGAATCAAATCTTGGGACGTGAATAGACCTCACGCGCCGATAATTAGCACAACCCCCGCAATTAAGAGCAAGAGTATCATCAGGCGTTCAAATAAGAAGGGGTCAACCCACAAGATAAAGCGTCGTCCGAGCCAAACACCGACCACCACGAGGGGTGTCAGCCATATCACACTACCGATGCTATTGAGGGTAATCACCTCGTTAATCATCAAACTGGGTAAGCGAATGATGTTCCCAATCGCAAAGTAGATGAGAGTCGTCGCTGTAAATGCGCGTGGGGATAAGGTGCGTAAAAGCAGTAGATACGCTGTATACGTCGGTCCACCTGCATTCGCTAAAGCTGACCCTGTCCCCGATACAAAGCCTGCCACATGCCCATGCCAATGTCGATGTTCGTAGCGCATACGCTGTAAGCGGGCTTCCATGAGTTTGTAGAAGCCAATCAATAACGATGCAATCCCTAGAATGACTCGTAACACATCCCCCGGCAAATTGGCTAGGAGGTATGTTCCCAACACAATACCAATGATACCCGCAGGCAAGGTGCGCTTGAGGACATCGGTATCCCATTCTTTCCAATAGGCATAAAGCGAGAGCCAGTCGCCCATCATGAGCAAGGGTAAGAGCAAGCCCACCGCCACTTGCACCGGCATGAAGATGCTCGTAATCGGCGTGACAATGCCTGCTAATGTGCCACCCAAGCCCCCTTTTGCCAAGCCAATGACCAAGGCGGCAATGAGAATGATGGGGAGTTGGTCTTGGGTCATCGTGTGGATATCTTTCTTATTGGCAATGTGTAGGAGTATATCCAATCGGATTGATGGCTGAAAAGAGACAAGCTGAAATGGTTGTCATCTCGACTTTGAACTTCTATCGCATAGGCTCGTCTTGTATACTGGGTAAAGACGGTTCACTAAGGCTATTCATCCAACAAAGACCAACATCGTTATGTCACTACTCACAGCCCACAACCTGAGCAAGTTTTATGGCGGGGATGAAGTCTTCTCCGATATTGCGCTCGAAGTTCCCCAGAAAGCACGCATAACCCTAGTCGGACCCAATGGGGCAGGCAAGACCACGCTGATTAATCTTCTTGCAGGTATCGATCTCCCGACACAGGGGGACATCCACATCGCCAAAAACACACGCATTGCTTATTTGCCACAACGCCCCGAACTCGTGGGAAGTCATTCTTTGTGGGAAGAACAATTGGGAGCTGTGTCACACCTCTTGGATATGGAAGTTCGTCTCCATCAGCTGACTGAATGGATGAGCGACCCCGACAAAGCCGACTCTGCCCTCGAAGAATACACAGCGTTACAGATGGAGTTTGAGCGTCTGGGAGGCTACAACTACGAGACCCACATCAAGATGGTGCTGAGTGGCGTGGGCTTTGATGAAGATGATTATGATGCACCGCTAACGCAACTCTCTGGTGGACAAAAAACGCGCGCCTTGCTTGCCCGATTGCTCCTCGAAGAACCCGATTTACTGATTTTGGATGAGCCAACGAATCATCTCGATATATATGCGGTGGAATGGCTCGAAAATTTCTTGAAAGGGTTTCCGGGTGCTGTCTTAGCTGTGAGTCATGACCGCTACTTTGTGGATAACATGGCGACGACGATTTGGGAACTCGAATTCCGCAACTTAGAGACCTATCGCGGGAATTACACACATTATCTGCAACAGCGTGAAGAACGGCGTGAACTCTTGCAGAAGCGATTTGAGGAGCAACAAGCCTTTATCTCCAAAGAGATGGATTACATTCGCAAGCACATGGGCAGTCGCTGGACAGCCCAAGCCAAAGGCCGCCTGAAGAAGCTGGAAACAATGAAGAAGCGGGGTAAAATCATCGACCATGCGCCCAAAAATCGCAAAGCCATGAACCTCAATATTCAAACCAACCTCCGCAGTGGGGATAAGGTGCTGATGACAAAGGACTTGCAGGTGGGCTATGATGCGGCGCTGACGACTGTGCCGAATCGCGTGGTCTATCGTGGGGATGTGGTGGCGATTATCGGACCTAATGGCGCAGGTAAGACGACTCTACTCAAGACGCTCATCGGTGATTTACCCCCTCTGGCTGGCGAATCCCGATTGGGCGCGAATGTGCAAATCGGCTACTTCGCCCAAGCACATGAATTGCTCAACCCCAACAACACGATTGTCGAGGAGATACGCGCCATCAAAGACATGCCGATTGGCGAAGCCCGTAATTATCTGGGGCGATTTTTGTTTTCGGGGGATGATGTCTTTCGTCCGATAGATACTTTATCGGGTGGAGAACGGGGACGAGTCGCGTTAGCCAAGTTGGCGTTGCAGGGGGCGAATCTGCTTCTATTGGATGAGCCGACGAACCATCTCGACATCGACAGCCAAGAGATATTGCAAGCGGTTCTCACCGATTTTGGAGGGACAATTCTGCTCGTGAGTCATGATCGCTATTTGATAGATGCTCTCGCCACGCAAATCTGGGCAATTGAATCAGATGAGTTGAATGTCTTTGAAGGAACGTATCAGGAATATGTCACGGCGCGCAATCAAAAACGCCTCGAATCGGAACAAGCCAAAAACAATCATCATGCGATAACTCAACAACCCATCACCCGCGAGAAGAAGCAGGGACTCAATCCGCATGAACGCAGGATTCGGCTGGCAGAACTGGAAGCCACGATTGAATCGCTTGAAGCTGACCTCGACTCGCTGACTCAAGCCATCGCCGAAGCTAGTGAAGGAGGGGATAGCGATGCTGTGCGCGATTTGGGCGAACAATACACCACAACTCAGCAAGAACTCGAATCCACAATGGATGAATGGGAACAATTGGCAGAGTAAGCTCAAGAGCTACCGTAGAATCAACATATCATCGAGTACGGTTTCACCATCTTGCAAGACGGATAAGCGTTCAATCTGTGTCTCACTAATGAAGCGATACAAACCGAGTGCAATTGATTCGGGTGGTGCGGTGCTGTCGTTCAACTCCAGTGTATGTTCAGTCGTGAAGGTCATCCCCGCTTGCCATGTATGCGTTGGATAGCCTTCCAGTGGGCGACCATCATATTGGGTGATGATTTCCCCAGCTTCATCGCGCAGATGAATAAACATGGACACATCATCTATGGGTGGTGCGAGGACTTCCCATGCGAGTTGGATGGTCATCGTATTGTCTGTTGTCTGTGTGCCGATGGCAGATAGGCGAATGGTCTCGTCAAAGGTGGCATCTAGCACTTGGGCTTCAGTCGATAGATTGACCGTCGATGGCTCACCGACAAAACTCCGTCCAATCATCAGATAATCGTCTGCTTGACGGACGGGCGCGCGATAGTTCCATGCTACCGGAGTCGGATTGCGGAAGTCGTTGGGTTGCTTGTGGACATTGAGCATCCACCAATAGCCCCCCTCTGGGACATCCTCGAAGATTTTGACGAAGCGCATCTCCGCATAGACCTCGCCTGCTTGCCACATGGGAGTCGGCGCAATGTCGAAGAAGATGGGATTGAACTGCTCAAATTGCCGACCATAGGACACTTGATTGGGATTCCAAAATTGAATCATCGCCGAATAATCCGTCGCAGTTTCATCACGTAAACGCCAATAGAGGATGATGGGATTCCACTCATCAAAGCGGATGTCATCTGGCACGATCGCATCCAAGAGTTCGAGGTTCTCCTCAAAAACAGCCAAAGGTTCGGCATCGGATAAATCCTGATACAGCATCGCCTCAGTTATGGGATTGTTATCGGCAGAAACGGGCAGATGATGCAACAATTCAGTCCCATTCACATCGACCAATGTCTCTCCATGTGCAATGACTTGGATTTCGATAGTTTGGCGATCAGCTGGATTCATCGGTGGGAGAATCACCATTGTGTCTTCATCGGGCAGGAGCAAGACATACCCCTGTGGCTGATTGACGAGGGGTGTGCCATACCAGCTATCGTAGAGCGCGAGGATGTCACCATCAGGTAGCGATTCTCCGGCATAAGCGCGGACGTTGGGATAATGGGTCGGGCGTAGATAGGCGGCAACGGTGCGGAAATTGAGATATTCCATCGGCACATAGAGGGGTGTTTCGGCTTGGCGAATAAACTCAATCTGGTCACGAATGAGCAAGAAGGTCAAGCCATCATAAATGCGTTCTCGGCTGTGCATCTTCTCCCAATGCGCGTTGATATGCATCACCGAAAAGCCAATTGTGAATAGCATCAGTCCGGCGACGAGTGTGTAGACAATTGTTTTGCCAGTTCGTCTAACAATGAGGTTGATGATGACACCCAATCCATAAGCTGTTAGGATGGCGAGTGGGGCGAAGACTCCCACCGAGCGAATCGCCTCTTCGGGTTGGGAGGTCAGCGCAGGCGGGAGCATCATCGCCAACCAGACGAGCAAGAGAGCTAGGATAAATTTGTCCCGCTTGATGATTGACTGATACATTCCTACCAACAGTCCCACGACAAAAAACAGCACCAACACCGGATTAAGGAAGGCGACATCCTGTGTGTTGTAATTGGGGACGAAGTAATCATTCGGCAGGAAGATGAGGCTCAGTTCGCGCCAGAATTGGTCGAGATAGACACCCAGATTGATTGCCGACGATGCTTCTCCGCCTTCCCCAAAATCTTGCAAGCGGGTCGATAACCAATTGGGGACATTCAGATAGAGATAAAACCATGGGATTGCAAACAAGCCAATGGGGGTTGCGGTTAGGATGAATTGTCGGAGATAAAATCCCTGCCGTTTTATCAACCACGCCAGCAAAATGACAGTCAAGATAGCGATGGGTAAAAAGGGACCTGCCAGATACAGGATTGCTCCCCAGCCGGCAATGATTCCGGTGACCATAGCATATTTTAATTTCAGAGTACGCCATGCCCATGCCAACGCCCAGAGCGAAAAGGTCGTCATAGGGATGAGTGCATTTGCTCGATAAATCTCCCGCCCGATGATGAGTGTCGCTGGAATGATGGTGACGATGATTCCTGCCACAAACGTGATGACATCACGCTGAGGATGTCGCCAGAAGAGTACCCGACATGCGCCTATCGTCGTTGCCACTGCGAAGACATTCAGCATGACGGAGTACCAGCGCATCGTGAAAATGCTAATCCCCACGAATTGCCCGACCACTGCCCGCATCATGGGGTCAAAGGGTTCCGGCGCGCCCTCATAGTACATGGGATAGCCATAGCCCTCCGCGAACCGCCATTGGCGAATCATTTGTTGGGCTTCATCAGGATGCAAGCCCGCCGGAAGCGTCGGCAAGTCGATGATTCGCAAGGCAAAGCCGAGCAAAACGGGAAACACAAAGAGGAGCAGGGTATGGCGTTTGGGTGATTTCATGGCGAGGGATTATAGCAACCGCCACCATCACGTCGAGAATCAAATCATGACTTAATCGTCATCTATGCCAATCTTTGCTGCTAGTCGCGGGAACATCTTTATCAATTCATCTTCATCATCGACCAATTCACCAACCAGTTCGGTGCGGTTGGTGGGAGTCATGGGGAATTCTTCGCCTGTTTTTTGTTGATAGGCATCGTAGACGATGTAGGCAAATTCTTCATATTCCAATTCATAATCGTCCCAATGCCGTTCCTCAATGACATCTGCCAGATTATCCGGGTCAGCGAGGGCGTTCTCATAGACGGTCTTGCCCATCGAAATCAGCCAACTCCTGACATCCATAAAGGCATCATCCCCGCACCCAGACAGTACTAGGTACGCCGCATTCCAAAGTGATGCTTGATTGGCTTTGTTGTGTAAATCATGGAAGATTTTGTCGTAAGCGATCATGTCGGCTTTTGACAATTTGGCGAGTGCGTCCGTTAGAGCTTGAGTTTGTGCATCGCGGTCATTGGGATGTTGATTCCGTGCATCGTCGATTAATGTCCAAAATTGTGCTTCATTCATGCTGTTCCCTCGCATTCAATTTTAGGTATTATAAGTTATCGTCTAATCAAATGGATATGGAATGTTCATGAGTGACCAACCCCTTGTTCTCGTGACGGGAGCGAATCGTGGAATTGGCAAAGAAGTCAGTCGGCAGATGGCACAAGCGGGTTATCGTGTCTTATTGACTGCACGACGCATCGAGAAAGCGCAATCTGCGATTGATGAACTGAGTCTCGATAATCTCATTCCAGCGCAATTGGATGTCAGTGACTCTGATAGTATTGATCAACTTAGGCAAGGTGTGGAATATGAATTTGGACGTTTAGATGTCCTGATTAACAACGCCGCCATTCATTATGATTCGTGGCAAAAAGCGGTGAATGCTGATTTCAAGACCGTCCAAGAAGCCGTCGAGACCAATACTTATGGTCCGTGGCGGATGATTCAAACCTTCCTCCCACTCCTTCGCAAGAGTGAGCATCCACGGATTGTCAATGTCAGCAGTGGCGCGGGGTCGCTCAATGAAATGGGTGGTGGCACGCCTGCTTATAGCCTAACCAAAGCCGCGCTTAATGCCCTCACACGGATGTTTGCCTCTGAATTGCGGAGCGATGGCATTCTTGTCAATTCCATCTGTCCCGGCTGGGTGGCAACGGATATGGGCGGGTCAGGGGGTCGTCCAGTCGCCGATGGGGCAAAAGGCATTGTGTGGGCGGCAAGCCTCCCCGATGATGGTCCCACAGGCGGGTTCTTCCGAGATGAGCAACTCATTGCATGGTAATTGATGGGTCTAGCGCAGACGAATTCCTTCCAAGAAGCCTTTGGCAACATAACGTGCCACGACGATTTCTTCTTCACTGAGTTGTGTACCATTTGTGCCAGAGAACATCAAGAAGTCCGCACTGTCGAAATAGTGATGCAAGCCGAGCGCATGTCCCACTTCATGACTGCTCACCCGTTCATCATGGACTGTGGGTGTGTCCATCACAAAGAAGCTATTGCTACTCGTCGTGATGCCATTCGGTCCGCCGATTGCTTTAACATAAAATCCATTGAGGAAGGTCACTTCGGGGACAAATATCAATTCATCCTGTACGGCTTGAAAGAAACTCAAGAAATAGCCGCTGTTGATGTCGATTAATATCTCTTTCGGCGCGACTACCCGTCCCACAAAGTTGAGTTCGAGTACAATATCGGCTTGGGACCAAATGCCATTCATGCGTTCTAGGATGTCGATGAGTTCTGACTCTGTGCGTGATGTGGAGATGTCCAAATCGGGGTCATCCACATCATCCACTAGCAGATACATTGAAATCGGGATGGTAATCGTCTCGCGTTGGATGATTTCATCATCAGGGTCATCTTGAGCAGACAGGGGAATTAGGCTCAAACATAACATAAGTGCCAATAGGATGTAGGGTTTTCGCATGGTGATTGTCCTCAATGGGTGGTGAATAGGCTTTTCTCTTGTAAGATTTAATCATTCCGTGTTCACTATAGTTTATGTCTATTGCCGAACTGTGACATTCCTAATTCATTATCGAAGGTAACGAATATGAGCAAAGCTGCCATTACCCAAGTCCCCATCCATGACCTCTTACAACAACGCTGGAGTCCGCGCGGGTTTGATAGTCGTCCCATCGAACAGGATAAGCTCCTTAGTATCCTCGAAGCGGGGCGTTGGTCACCCTCATCGGGGAATGTTCAGCCGTGGCGATTTTTGGTTGCGACCCAAGACAATCCCAATGAATATACCAAGTTGCTTGCCTGTCTCAACGAAAGCAATCAAGAATGGGCGAAGTATGCACCCGTGTTGATGATTGCGGTTGCCAAAATAGAGCGCAAGCCCGGCAAGCCTAACCGCCATTATGCCCACGACACGGGCATCGCACTGGGACATATGGTCATCCAAGCCTTCGCACTCGATATTTATACTCACATGATGGGTGGCTTTAATGTCGAGAAATCCCGTGAGACCTATCAGATTCCCGATGGCTATGAACCGATGACGGCGGTTGCTTTTGGCTATTTGGGAACGACGAAGAACTTGTCTGAACGCAATCAAGAACGGGAAAACTCACTGCGAGAACGCCTGCCTTTGTCTGAAATTACTTTTAGAGGAACATGGGGGAATAGTTGGGAATAAACACTATTAGAACCATGTTAGAGTTGCTTTACACGGGCAATATTTCCACTTATAATGAAGTTACATTTGCAACATTTAGTAAATTCTGAATGATGTAAATCTGGAGGTAGGATGTCAGTTTGTGGTTGTACTGGTAAAGATATTCTGTCTCTGGAAGGCTTCCGATAGGCATGTCGGAATAACCTTGTAGTACATGTCTCCCTCCTACTGATTGCGCCGGGTTCACGCTCGGCGTAATCGCGTTATTATCGAGAGAGTGCTGAATTTTGAGGATATGGACTATCCTTTGAAGGTAAATTAACTACCTCATATCCATAAGGATCACCACTCTCATTATCGATAAACGTTGATTCTCAATCGCTTCAGTTTATAATAGAAGTATTGAACTATTAGAGAGAGACTATGACAGAGACGAGGACAATCGGTTGTGTCTATGAACTAACCGAACAGGGCATTCACAAATTTACCTTTACAGGCAAAGGCGAGAAGGGTTTAGACGAATTCTTTGAGTTGGTGAAGCCCGTTTTGCAAGACTCAGGTCCAGAGATGACCTTGCGCTATATCGTCGATACGACACAAGGGAAGGGGAAGGTCTCGATGGTTGAGCTCGCCAAACGCTTCCGCAAGTTAGAGATCGAAGTGGGTCCCCGTGGAAAAGGGCGCACCGCCATCATTCATAGTCGTAATATCTTCCTCTCGATGGCGAATATGTTCATCAGCAACTTCGCTCCCAACCAAGACCAAACCAAATTCTTCAAAGACGATGAACTCGACGAAGCCACCGCATGGGTGTTGAGCGACGATTAGATCTGTATTACACTTTATCTCGATTCGCCCATTGTGCGGTTAAGGACTCGGTGGGTGCGCCATCGGGTAAAATACCCAGCGTGAGCGACTCAATATAGATACACATCCGCCAATCAATCGCCACATCCTCTACATCCATTCGGGCATCCGTCAACTCCACACCGGTATTGCGGACAATCGCGATTGGCGTGGCTTCGTCGCGCTCACCCATGACCATCTGCGCGCAAACTGAAATCGAATCGGCAATGCCCACTTGTGTCACCGCCATTGGATTACCAAACAAGTCCTCTTTGCCCCGTTCATCTTGTATTGGCTTGAATCCAGCCGTCGCCAACGCAACTCCAGTTGTGCCGAGTCGTCCGGGCATCAACCAACTATCGGTCAGTATAACTCCCACATCGACATGCATAGTGTCTTTGATGGTTTGGCGGATACGCGAGGCACTCTCATAGGGATGGGCAGGCAACAACACCGCTTTGCCACTGGGGATATTGGAACGGTCTAAGCCAGCATTGGGTGAAATCACGCCGTTATTGTCGGTCAGCAAAAAACCCATGGGTATCCCGCCGAAGATATGACTGGCTTCTTCATAGACCAACTGAGCAATCCGCCCGTCCATGTTATAACGGTCAGCCAGTGCTTGCGCTTCCCTAGAAACGAGAACACTGTCTAAATCAACAATCCGCCCTTCACTAATCGCCACATACTTGCTCGACAATGCCAGCACGTCGCCTTCATACAAGGTCTCGTCAGCATCGGCAATCGCTTGAGTAATCGTCGAGATGAGATTAAAGGGTTCGGCTTGAATGGGTGCTTGAATCGGCAGGACATGCAGGGGTTGTTTGGGCATCAATCAACTATCTTTCGTCAATGGTAACCAAACAAGCATCCTAACATAGGGGTGGCAGGATGTCTATCGTGATACCTGCTACCCGTTTATGATGATCGCCCCCAATGGAAGCGTATCCCCAATTACCTCGCCTTCATCTGTTGTCACCGTCGGACGATAGCCATTCCCACAATTATCTGCGGGCATCAATTCACAGGTATATAAACCAACGTAGAGTTGATATTCTCCAGCAGGCAAGGTCTCTGGCAAGGTCAGTGAGTAGGTATCGAGGATATAGCCATCGGGTGTCCACCACTCACTCACGGCACGTCCTCCGGGATGTAGCTTATCAATTTGAGCAACCGGCGGTCCCCCCGGTGAGACATGCAAGAAGCTCGAAAAATCCACATCCGTTGCTTCTTTCGCATACCAATACAAAGTCAACTCCAGTTGGTCTCCTGCATTGAATTCGCGCCCATTCAAATCATAACCCAACGCTTCAAAGGACTCATCCAAATTTAGATTTAAGGCGACTTCCGCAGGTTCGGCTGTTCCCGGAGTTGAATTGACCCACGCAATCCCTTCCCGATAAAACAGCGCAATAGCCACGACTGCCAACACACCACCCAATGCCACGCCCCAACCCAAGTCGTTCTTTTCAAGGGGTGTAGGACTCGCTCCCCATGCAACCCGTGACAAGAGCAAAACAACGACCAAGCCAATTCCCAGCGACATCACGCTCACGGTATTCCCCAACACCATTGCCGGAGTCGTGCCGATGGTCAGCGTGACCACATGCTCCCCTGCAGGCACAGGCAAGGTAATCAATCCGTGTTCATTGGAAGGGGTAATCTCAACTGATTCACCATCGACTGTTGCCGACCAACCCGACCACGCATGAATCAGCACTTCCATCGTAAAGGCTTCGTCAGATGCAATGCGCCACTGATTGAATTCGGGGCTATTCGCTAGCAATTCGGAAGTTGCGCCCTCTGGCAAACTAGTCGGCGAGAGCTTATCTATGGGATAGCCATCCGCATAATCCGCCAACAAAAAGTCAGTCGGGTCAGCCAAGGTAAACACATCGCGCGGACGATACTCATTCGTGAAGGTCGTCCCCAACTGCAAGCCCTGCACCTCTGCTTGATGATAGGCTGAAATCGACGTATCGACCTGCGTATTGCGCCATTCCGGAACAAAGAACAAGGGCATGGCTAGCGCAATCGGCAAGGCAACAGCACCAGCCATCAGTCCGATTCCAACTCGCTTCGGCAATCGCACCAACCAGACTGCATTCATCCCTGCGAGGATTGCCAGTCCTATCGCCACCGGACCCAACAGCCGCCATGGAAATTGCAAAAGAGATAAAGCATTAATTCCTTCCCACAGAAACAGCGACGCGGGGGTAATCAGGAAAATCATGATGAGGCTTGTTAGTCCAAAAAAGAGCGTATAAGACGGAATTAGTTTGTTGATTTTGCCTCGCACAGCAAAGATAAGTGCCAACAGTGCGCCAATCCCTGCCAGTAGCCAGCTTGCCACGCCCAGTATCGTCAACTCTTTCAAGCCATTAATTGCCCCCGCATCCTGTATCGGCGCAGGCGACAGCAAGGTATCCATCGGCGCGAAGAAGTTACGGAAATCGAGCAATGCCACCGCCGTCAGATTCGACAGATTCACCGAATCCGTTTCCATCAATACCGGAATCCAGAAGTATCCCGCCAGACCCAAACCAACACCCACAGCAACTAAACTCATCCCATGCGGACGCAAGCGCAACCAATCCCGTTCTGCCTGTCGATACACCTCCATGAATGTGACAAGCCCGCCCCATAGCAACCAAGCGATTAACCATGCTGTGAGAGTCAATGCCATCAGATTGTGCGCGAGAATCAACAAAAACAGTGATACACTTGCCAATACAAAATCTCGTGCGCGTTGCGTGATGAGGAAACGGTCAAATCCCCACAAGATAAAGGGAAACCAGCATAATGCCAGCAGTTCGGGGTAGGTCCCCCGCGCATAGGGTTCGGTATAGAGGATATAGGGGCTATAGATAAAGGTCACTGCCGACAAAACCCCAGCCAGCCGTCCGACTCGTGCCTTCATCAGCGCATACATCCCCACCGACCCGCCGACCATACAGCCCACAATCACCGCGCGCAATGCATCCAACGCCGTGAAATCAAATAGCCGAAGCAACACACTCGTAATCGTATAGGTCAAGCTGGCATAAAAGTGAAACAGGGGCGACCCATAGCCAAAATATAAGCCCTCTGCCCAACGCGGAAACAACACACCATGCGTCCAACTCCGGTCCATCTCGCCCACGCGGTAGGTGTGATACAGCACATCCGAACCATTCGGCAAACCGATATTAGAGAGCAAAGGAATCAGCGTAAACAGCGACAAACCAATCACCGCCAGCAGATACAAATCAATCCGTTGTTGCAATATCTTCATCCGATAAATCCACTCAATACTAGTGTATACATTTCGTAGATTAGATGGCTACAGCATTCATTTCAAAATGAATATGGATAGAAAAAGATTTGATAATCATTCTCTGTGTTCTTTGTGTCCTCTGTGGTTCAGAAATCGCGCAGATTGTAGCAGAGATTACCCGCATTGCGATGAATACGTTATCATCGACTTTAGACACACAAGCGAGGACAAATGCCCACCATTCACCAGCTCCCCCTAGAACGCCGAACCTTACACGGACACTTCTCTCGTGATTTACCCCCTGTCTTGACGATTGAATCGGGCGATACCGTTCACTGCCAGACCTTAGACGCAGGCTGGGGCATCGAACCCTACGTTGGTGGACCCTATGCACCGCGCAAAGAATATGAAGGACGAATCGAAGGCTTGGATGATGGTCATCCGATGGTCGGACCCATTGCCATCGACAATGCGAAAAAGGGACAGACCCTCGAAGTCCGCATCAAAGACCTTAAAACCGCCACATGGGGTTATTGTTTGGCTGGTGGATGGCAAAGTGACATCAATGAGCAATACAACTTAATCGGCAAAGGCATTGCCCACGCATGGACACTCGACCCCGAAACCAAAATAGGGACGAACCATCTGGGGCATTCCGTCACCCTCAACCCCTTTCTGGGTTTGATAGGCATGCCACCCGACGAAGCAGGCATTCACTCCACCACACCCCCGCGCATTTGGGGAGGCAATCTCGATTGCAAAGAACTTGTCGTTGGCAGTCGCTTATTTTTGCCTATTCCGGTGGATGGCGCGTTTGTGTCAGTAGGGGATGGTCATGCGGCTCAAGGGGATGGCGAAATCAGTGGGACAGCCATTGAATGCGGGATGGAGCATGTCGAATTGTCCTTCCACCTGCATGACGACTTTCCCATAACCACACCCGTTGCCGATACGCCCAAAGGCTGGCTGACGATGGGCTTGCACGAAGACCTCAACCAAGCCACCTTCATCACCCTCGAAGCCATGTTCAGCCTCATTCAACGCTGGCATGAACTAGACCGTCCCGATGCAATTGCACTTGCCAGTGTCACTGTGGATTGTCACATTACCCAGATTGTCAATCAAGTCAAAGGTGTCCACGCTATCCTCCCCCACGGCGCAATCAAGTGACAATCTCATCCCGATGCAAATGCATAGCCAAATGCATCACCCAAACAGCTAATTTTATGATATACTGAAACAGAACATATGTTTTAAATGAGAGAGGGTTGGAAACCTCCACTAACAAAACCTGATGTCTAAAATCTGAAGCAAACCCAATCCTAACTTTATCCGTCGTCACGACGGGAACGCGCCTGCCAACCGTCGAAAACATAGTTCATCCGCGCGACGGGAAACCTAACGGCATATGAAACACAAACCAAATTCTAACCAAGCAGGTAGATGATAAACCCAAATGAACCCGTCAAATCACATCCCAGAACTTATCAACATGATGTGTAGAGACATCGCAGAAGACCCCGATGCTTATGCCGATGCTTGCTATCAACTCTGGCAACTTGGGGATGATGCTGTCGATTCGCTTGAACCCTTCCTCTATGAACCAGCTGATGAGGACATTCCTTATCATAAGAAAGAAACATGGTGTCTAAAATCAGCGAAAATCTTAGGCAACATTGGCACAAAATATGCTTTGGACACCTTAAGAACAGCGATGTTTGATATTAACTCCCTTCTTCGAGGTTTAGAACGACACGAACCTTTAATCGAAAATCCGCCTATAGAGGGGATTAATTATCATCTTCGCTGGTATCAACGTGCATCTGAATGGCGTTTCAAAGATGAATTTCATGACCTAAATCCATCAATCAAAAAATGGCTTTACACCATTGATTTCGATCTGCTATTTCGTCAAGAAATTTATGATATTGCTCAATTTGGCGATGCCCGATTCATTCGTCCCCTAATCAAAGGATTACAAGAGTATGATATGAAAACCAATCGTTATGCGAGCGATGGATTATTGGAAGTTGGCGAACCTGCTGTCATACCACTGATTGACTGTTTAAATGATGTTGATAAAGACTTCGTGCGAAATGTAATTTGGCTTCTCGGTGCATTAGATGATGAACGGGCTATAGAGCCACTCATCAAGGAATTAGATAATAAGATAACCTATCAATATGTCATCTATGCGTTAGGGAGGCTTAAAGCCAAAGAAGCCTTACAACCCCTAATGAAATTTTTGGAACATGAAGATGAATGGACACGTTGTGATACAGTGACTACTATAGGATACGTTGGCGGTAAAGTCTATTTAGACCGACTTGAGCCGTTGTTACATGATCCTAGTCCACTTGTTCAAGGTCGAATGGCAACGGTGTTTGCTGGATATGGTGATGAGAGAGCTAGAAGAATCATTGAAACCCTGCCCCAATCAAGTTTCAAGAAGGGAAAAGAAACGTTACTTCGCAAGCTAAATAACCCTGCCTCTGAGCCGTCTGTATCAGAAACCGAATTTACAATTGACTAGAGACACGTTGTTTAAGTGTCTTAATAGTTTAGCGCGAAAGCGTTTAACGATAAAAGCCTCGTTGTTGAATGCGAATATGCTCAATCAGCACACGCTCTGCCGGACCATCTTCGGGATATGCCACCCGCATCTCAATCGCACCGTTCTCGCCGATGAAGCGCATGGGGTCTTCAATGTCTTGCGTATCAAAGGTCTGCATCCGCCACGCTTCCCATGTTTCATCTTCCCAATTCCACAATTCCAGTGGGACCGCCTGCGAGAAGCCACTCTGTCGATCAAGTGTTATCGTCATCTCGGTGACTTCTTCGAGCGCAAGCTCTTGCAAAGGATAAAAACGGAAAATGACACCCTCGCCACCAAACAACTGCATTCGATCCATCGCGGGTTCCATCAAGCCATTTTTCTCAACTGTGAACCATGTGAAATATTCAGATGGCAATTCGACTAGTGTATTCGACGGAGGCAGATCGACATCGACATTCAATTCAATAATATAGAGCGTGCTATCCACTGTCGTCCAGCCCGCCCCTTCGATGGTCATATCCCGTGCCCAGTCCGCTTGTCCCCAGCCAATTAGATAGGCTTGATTGCCCCGTGCAGTCACCCCAAATTGCTCAAGCGCAAAGGACTGCAAAAAGGCTTGTCGGCGACGGGTTTCATCGAGTTCTTCGGTGGCATTGCGATAATCGGTGGCATTCAGATAACTCTCGCCCATGATTTGGCTGACGGTGAACGGTGTCTGACTCCGACCTGCGACAACGATACGAAAACCACCCGTATCCGAAATGCGGAAGCCGGGGTCAAAACCAAAGATGTATTCAAACGGCAAAGGACTGGGCGCGGCATCACGCACCTCAGCCGTCAGATTACGGGGCGCAATGGTGACAATGTCACCCGGCGCAACATCCACGTTCAATTCATAACTCGCGCCATCAACGAGAACGACAGCGTCTTCCAGCGTGATGTCGCTGTCATTGCGTATCGAACCCTGAAACGCATGGGTTCCGCTGACCGTGTGGAGCATCGTCAAACTCCCGCTAATGTCAGGACTCTCGATGACATCTTGCGTGTTGAAATTAGCGAAAATCCCGCCGTCAATCGTGAAGCTATCCGCGCGGAATTGGGTACTCTCCCGTATCTCCATGCTCGATTGCACACTGGTCGTCCCGAACAAGCCTTGCGTGGTTGCACCGGGTTGCAAAATGTTTACCCAACGACCTTCGGGCATCTCTACCGCATAATCCGAGCGACGTGGCGAGAGCAAGCCAACCAATTGTTGCACATGCGCGCGCTCACTGTCCTCCCACGATTGCACGACGGTCAGCCGACTAACGATGATGTCATTGCCACGAAGGTTGAAGCCCACCGACCATGCGATGATGCTAAAGAGGATGATAGATAGAGGAATCGTAATCCATGCCCATTCCCGGCGATTTAGACGCGAGAGGATGAAGTAATTCACGGGTCCAATAACGATGATATAACCAAACAGGAACAAACATAGCGACCAAACCGAGGGCAATAAATTCACACCGGGCAAGATGGACAAGCTACTATGCGCCCAATCAAAATTCTTGACACCTGCTGTCCAGACAGGTTGCGGACGCACACTGCTCACCAAGTTTGACCACATTTCGGACAGCCGTTCCCAATCACGAAGCGGTTGGAGTGTGGGGTCTGCGCTGACATAATCGACTGTGCCTGCGCCATGCCAACGTCGCGCAATCAGGGGAAGGTCATCAGTCCCCGCGAGGACAAAGGCATCATCTGCCAATTCACCCGTAGCGACGACGGTGCGTTCTTCAAGGTCAATCTGCAAATCGCCAGCGAATTGAGCATAGCCCGTGACATCATCCAGCGTTTCGACGCCATCCGGTCGCAGAGGCAGTATGTCATCTAAGCCACTGGCGGTTGCTTGCCAATTGGGTCCGCCGACCACGATGAGATGTCCGCCTTGTGTCACCCAATCTGTCAGCGCGGTATGTTGGACATTGCTGAACGCACCACTGTCG
>JANQRM010000337.1 GCA_028284565.1 Anaerolineae bacterium
TAAGCCCTTACCAGACCATCTACCCACGACTTTCGGCACAGAATCAGGCATAATAGAGACGACCTGCTGATGGAGAGAAAGTACAAGCCCATGAGTCAACGCGCGCAAATCCAAGCCGATTCCCGCAGTTTAATGCAACGGCTATCCACCCCAGAAACTGACAATCCGCCATGGGATTGGCTACAAACGAGCAATGTCGTCTTTATGTATCTAATCGCTGTCGTCCTCGTCGGCACGACAATTGCTCAGTTGATGTTCTCAGATTTGAGTTTCACCTCACCGTCGATTTTGCTCTTGGGCTGGGTCGTCGGGAATGTGATTGCGCTGGCGCTTGTCTGGATAAACCGTCGCAGTTCAGAAGCAAGTCGGCAAGCCCTAAAACTGGACAAACTCGGATTGCCTGTGCTGTATCTCGTCTTGATTGGCGTGGCATTCGGTTTGACGGTGGATATGCTCGTCGCGGCAGGTGGACAGCAGTTCTCCCCAATTCCGCCTCTGATTGGAGTCAGTGCAGAAGGGGCTGGCGCATGGCTCTTGGGAATTTTGCTCGTGGTGATTGTTCGTCCAATTGTGGATGAAATCGTCTTTCGCGGAGTCTTGTTGCCCAAGTTACGATATGCTATGGGTCCATGGCGCGGGTTGATTATCAGCGCGCTGATATATGGCGGGATGAGCTTCTTGATTTATGGTTTGTCGAACAGCTTAGCTGACCCGGCGCGCCAGTGGTATGGGCTGATTCTACCTTTTGTCTTGGGCTTCGGCTTGTCGCTGGTACGAGTCTATACGGACTCCACTCGTGCCTCTATCGTCGCGCACATGGGAGCTGGCATGATTTTTGTCCTCACGGCGTTGGTGTTGGGGAGTTGAGTAAAATTAGTTGTTAGTTGTTGGTTTTTAGTGGTTAGTTTTGTCCATATCTATCTTACTTATTTAATCCTTACTAATGATTCCATTCATCACGGAGTTGATTCACATAGTCCTGTGCGTCCATATCATCACGTAAGGACTCCCCAATTCCCTCAAATTCGAGGATGCTTCGTGTTCGAGAAGCCGATTCCACTAATGAATCAACTAACACGTTAATGAGCAATTTGCGCTGGTCGAGAGGCAATTTTGGGATTTCCTGAACTATTTCCTCAAAGGTCATTCGCGTATCTCCTTTAACAGATACTTTATGTCATTCTATACGAATTTATTCAATTTCTGCATGTCGTTTCCGTTTTTGTTTATGACTGTTTTGGGATAAGCGCAAGCCAAGGAGCATGACAAAACTTGCGAGACTGATGCCAAGTGGTGGACTTATTAGAAAAATGATGAGGTCATCGCTCACAAGACATATAAACACACTCCGGCAACTATCAGGATTAGGCATCAGCTCTTGGAGAAGTCCATGTATCCCATATGTTGAAATCAGAGACAGTATCAACCAAAAAAGCGCGTATTTGAGTCCTCTGAAATATGACGTAAACAAACTCTAATCCTGATACTATTCGGACGGCTTCGGTTTGCGCTTTGGTTTGGGGCGGTTGCGATCAAATCGTCGCCATTTATATGTAACCAGTGTTGCGACAATGAAACCGATGATTGCACCAAAATACGACCATAAAATATCCGCGCTCCAACAATTTTCCAAAATCGGGCTATTTAGCGTACAACCGATATGGAATGCTCCAAACCTAATACTCAATTGAACAATAATAATTATACCAAACCAAATAAAGAGGTACTTGAGTCCTCTGAAAAATGACTGAAACAAACTCTAATCCTGATACTATTCGGACAGCTTCGGTTTACGCTTTTGTTTGGGGCGGTTGCAATCATGCAGGCGTAAAGCGTAAGACATGAATGTTGCTCCACCCACCGCAATTAACCCACTAATCAATTTTATAGATTGTACACTTCGCAGACTCAGACCGCATGTTAGATCAAGAACAATGCAACCAATGTGAAGGAAACCAATAGAAATACCCAACCATATCAACCCAAATATCCCAAACCAAATGAAGAGGTACTTCAGTATCAACAACAATTGGCTAAGGAAATAGCGCATATCATTTAGCATCTTGGCGGTTCTTCCCTATGTCACCAAGCCTCGTGTGACACGCATAAAGAGGTGTTCGAGGTTTTGTTGTTCCTCTTGGAAACCCAGCAGGTCGATATCGGCTTCGTAGAGTTTGCGGGTCATCATGGCAATGCCATCGTCCGTACCCGTATAATCGACTCGTATCCGTGAGCGTCCGGCTTTGGGCGTGGTAATTTCCACTTCGACGACATCTGCCATACCTTTGATAATGGATAACACTTTTTCTGCATCGTCATGGTCACGGACACTAATCATGATTTCACGGTGTGCCAGCAATTCCGCTTTGAGGTCGTCGATACTGCCTTGCATAACCATCTCGCCTGCTTCGATAATACCGATATGCGAGCAAATGTCCTCCACGTCTGCCAGAATATGGGAGGAGAAGAAAATCGTCTTGCCCATGTTGGCGAGTTCACCCAGCAATTCCCGAATCTCGACACGCGCACGCGGGTCTAAACCAGAGGCGGGTTCGTCCAAAATCAGCACTTGCGGGTCATGTGCCAAGGTGCGTGCCAGAGAGAGGCGTTGCTTCATCCCTTTACTGAGCTTATCGACCATATCTTCTCTACGATGTTGCAAATCAACCAATTCCAGCAAGTCGCCCACGAGCGTCTTCCGTTCATTTTCGGGGATGTCATAGCAAGCCGCGAAGAAATCGAGGTATTCCCACACGCGCAAGTCTTCATAAACACCGAATTCATCCGGCATATAACCAATCGCCCGACGAACAGCCCGACGGTCTGTAAGGACGGAATGCCCAGCAACGAAGGCTTCTCCACTGGAGGGACGAGTCAGCGTCGTCAGAATCCGCATGGTGGTTGTTTTGCCCGCGCCGTTGGGTCCCACAAAGCCATAAATCGATCCCGTTGGCACTTCAATCGAGAGACCATTCACCGCTTGAAAGCTGTTAAACGATTTGGTGATGGTGCGGGTTTCGATTATCAGGTCGCTCATGCTGGCTCCTTCTGCTCAACGTCGGGGGTATGGTATATACCACGCGGAGATGCGATAGTCTTAATAGGCTATTCAATATGCTCCCATTTTACAGGGTTTGAGGCAATATCAATAGGTTTTGGTATCATCATGATAGTGATAAGGAGAAGGTCATTTAGCGAATTTCTGATCCATAGTCATCATTTGAGATAATAGAGTAACTCCCCCGGTTGTAAGACTTTATACTTTTGCCGTGGTGCAATTCGCTCTAGGGCATCCACAATGGTGCTAAAGGGTATTTTATTAAAAGGATAGAGGTCATTATGTCCGATGAGGAGCATATCCCATCCGAAATCACTCGCTAGGCGCGCCCCTTCTACAGGTAACAAATTGCCAATCGCAGAACCTTCAACTTCCCGATATGTGTCACGTCCATTCATCGGTAACATGGCAATATCTGGTGTCGGAAGTTGCTTTAATGTCTCGATGTAATCCTCATAGATAATCGTATCTCCAGCATGATAAAAAGTGACACCATTCGCTTCAAGCAAGTAGCCAAACCAACGGTAACCTTTTGTTTCATCATAGGTTTTGTCATAGTGAGCAGACGGAACTGCTGTTAAAGTGATATCAGTATCGGGTAGTTGTATGGGTTGCAGGGCTGTTGGTGTAACGATTAGATTGGGGTTGATGCCCAACGATACCAACTGTTCTTTACACCATGCGGGTGCAACAAAGCGTGTCAGTGGCAAACGCTGAATAATCGGCGCAATGGTAAGTGGGTCAAGATGGTCGGCATGTTCATGGGTAATGAGATAGTAATCAGCACGAGTCAGCTCCTCTGGTTGAACAGGTGGCGGATAAGCCCGTTCCCAAATGGTCGAAAACTGCTCATATAAAATGTCGGATAAACACAGGTCAATGTAGAGCATGGTTTGGGGCGTTTTAACCCCGATTCCCATTTGCCCGAACCCCCAAAACGCAAGGCTGTTGGGTAGAATTTGAACCCGCTCGATTTGTTCAACAATCTGATTCATGAGGTTCCCTTTGTTTGATTGTTATTCCGACCTGCTGATAAGGAGAACTGCTTTCAATTCTCAAACCGCTTGACATCCACCGCACCCGCATAGGTTTCATTGAGCAGTTTATCGACAGCGCGTTCAGCCGTCCCGATGCCTAGGGCTAGCCCATGCCCGGTGAAGCCGACGGCAAAGCCTATACGGGGTTGATTGGGCAGCGTCCCGAC
>JANQRM010000339.1 GCA_028284565.1 Anaerolineae bacterium
AATTCAGAACGATTCTGCCTATCTCCGACTATCTGGTGCGCACCATATGGCACAGTTGCTGTTTCTCCGCGATTAAAGCAAGTGACATCGTAGCCCTTCTCTAAGAGCAAGCGGACAATACTCAGGCTGATATTCCCCGTTCCGCCGACCACTACCACTCTCATCCGATTGACTTCCCTTCCATGCCGGGTCCATCTAAGGGTGCGCCAATGCGTTCTTGTCGGAAAATTTTCTGCGCCCGTTCTGATAAACCCTCATAGATGTTAGTTGGGATACCAATGCGAAAAGGATCAGCAAGCCATGCGCGAGTAAAAACCAACGCGATGTTGGGGCGTGGTTGGTCAGACTTATTTGGTGTGCCACGATGCCACATCCGTCCATCACGAAGCATGATTGAACCTTTGGGCATGGTCGCCATTTGTGATGGAATGGAATCGATATAGTTTCCAATCTCATCCATCGAAAGCGTATTGTAATGTGTCCCGCCTGCCCAAAATTCCATTGGACCATTGTCGAAGGTCATATCCACCAGTGGGATATTCAAGACCATATGATAGGGTGGAGTTCGGATATCCGATTCGGGGAATAAATTATACACGTCGGAATGGGCGGGTTGATAACTTGAACCGGGCAAACAGGTGTTGGATGCAAAATAATGACAGACAAAATCCTCACCCAGAAGGTCTTCTAGAATCGGGATAACTCGTGGATTTTCGATGATTTGCGGGTCATTGAAGGGCGCATCAAAAGGCAAAAACATGCGATAGTGATTCTCACCAAAGGTCGGGTCGGGATTTTGCAAATAAGCATTGAAATGTTGCATATAGGTATCGTACAAAGTTTGCACAAAATCATCCGATAAGATGCTCTCAAAGACGATATACCCATTAACCTGAATAGCTTTGACAGCCTGTTCCAATGCTTCTGGCGATAGAGACATAGTTTACTTCCTCTGCGTTATACTCCTTACAACTATAACCAGCCGCAGGGAAATGAGACAACAAGATGGCACTCTATGAGATAAAACAACTACAAAGTCGCGCGGCAACCGCAGAGAATATGTTGGCACAGGTCGGGCAAGGTGGGCAAGCAGGCAAGGGTCGCAAAGGCGCGCCAGCACTCGCCAATGTACATCCGGGAGATGTCGTCACGCTATTGGATACAGACGGACCCGGCATGGTTCGGCATATCTGGATTACCATCTCTGAGCAGACACCTCATCAGCTACGCAATGCAATTATCCGCTTTTATTGGGACAATCAAGAGTATCCTTCAATTGAAGTGCCAATGGGCGACTTTTTCGGCATTGCACACGGACGTAAGGTGCATTACGACTCCGAATTTATGAGTGTTTTTAATGGTCTAGGCTTCAATTGCTGGTTAAAAATGCCCTTCCGAGACCACGCCAAGATGACCTTCCACAATGATGGAGATGAAAATATTGAATTTCTGTTTTATCAGGTCGATTTTACATTAGCCGATGATTTAGCAGACAACACGGGCTATCTTCATGCCCAATTTCGGCGACAAAACCCTGTTCCACGCGGAGAAGACCATATCATTTTAGATGGTGTGCAGGGGTCAGGAGTTTATATCGGGAGTGTCATCGGTGTGCGAGATTTGTATCCCAAACACTGGTGGGGTGAAGGTGAAGTCAAGTTCTATATTGACGGCGATAGTGATTTTCCGACGATTTGTGGCACAGGTACAGAAGATTATGTGGGGGCGGCATGGGGACTCCAAACCTATTCTGCACGATATGCGGGTGCGCCCTTACTGGATGTCTCATTGTATAGCTTCTATCGCTGGCATGTGACCGACCCGATTTACTTCCAGCAGGATTTGAAAGTAACGATACAAGATATTGGTATCGCGCATCCCGACCAATTGAGAGAAGATGGCATCAGTGAAGAACATCTCTTGCCTACCTTTGGTGTGACAGATGGCTCGGCAGTCTATTACAATCGCTCAGATGACTTTTCATCAACAGCATTTTGGTATATGGGCAAGCCTATACCCTTGCCAAAAGCATTACCCGATAAAGAGGCTCGCAGTGTTGGATTAGAAGCAGAGTCATCCAAATAAAAAAGCCCAACCGAATTGATTGGGCAGTCATGTTATCTAGCCTTCGCCATGCCACAAACGTTGGAACTCGGCATTACTTTCTAATAAGTCGTCCAATTGTCCTTCAGCATGGATTCGTCCGTCTTTCATGACGATGATGTGGTTGGCATGGCTGAGAGCCGCTTTGCGATGCGATACGACGAGGCAAGTGACTTCATCGGCTTCAAAGACTCGTTCCCAGAGTACCCGTTCTGTCTCGACATCTAAGGCACTCGACAAATCATCAAACACCAGCAATTCAGGTACACGAGTGAACATACGCGCCGCCGCCGAGCGTTGGATTTGTCCGCCGGATAGTTTCACGCCTTTGGGTCCGACCATCGTGCCTAAACCATCGTCAAATTCGTTGACATCATGTTCCATAACCGCAGACCGAACCGCTGGCATGATTTCATCGTCCGATTTGAGTAGACCCAGCAGGATATTGTCGCGCAACGGGTCACTGAAAAGACGCGGGACTTGTCCGGTATAGGCAGTACGGGGTGGCACAAAGAATGCACCTGCGTCATGGATTGGCTGGTCATTCCAGTAAATCTCGCCGCTATCCCGCGCCAGCAAACCCAGCAAGACACGGAGCAAGGTTGTTTTCCCAGAGCCGATTCGTCCAGTGATGACAGTGAATGAACATCGCTTGAGATTCAAATCGACATCCGTGATGCCGTTGCTTGTACTTTCATAATGGAAGGTCAAGCCCTGCGCTGTAAGCGTTTCCAGTTTATCGGCTGGAGTCGGTTTCGGTTGTTCCGGATGTGGCGGTTCAGTCTTGAGATAAATCGGGTCAAACTCCAGCAAGGCGCCATGCGGTGCGCCTTCCATCAAGCGAGTCATGCGTTCAATCGACACACCAATTTGACGGTAACGTGCAATAACCAAGCCCGAAAAAGCGGTGAGGTCACTGACAAATTCGAGGTAGAACACGAACAGCGCAAAATCCCCCACAGTGAAGTTACCCTCTTGGATGGCTTGTCCGCTGAGGATAAGAATTACAGCTGTCCCGATGTTAACTGCATTGACGAAAATCGAATGTAAAATCTCATTGAATAGACGATCTTTGAGTGCCACGACGCGCCGAATCTCGTTCAGTTCCTTGAAGTGGTTCATCACGCCTTCTTCAGACGACGCGACTTTGACCGCTTGAACTGCGCCAAAGGTTTCGCCAATAAATCCAACTACGCTACCCGTCCATTTTCGGCTAGCTCGACGATAGGTTTCGATTTTCCCCGCCGTGAGGTTAGCGATCAGTCCCACGACAAAAAACGGCACGAGGGCGACGAGTGTGACAAAGGGATTGATGCTCATCATGATGGCGAGCGCAATCACCGTAAAGACAACCAAACCGAGAATGTCATTAATCCACAAATCAAAAAGTGGAATCTCGAAGACATCCCGACGGAAACGACTGATGGATTCACCGGGGGAATCAGGCAAAGCCCGCGCGCCGGGTTTCTTCAGGACATAGCGAAGTAGATTACGCCGAATCATCGTCATGATATTCACGAAGAACGGCACATTCGTCAGCGATAAGCCCAGTCCACCGAGATTGCGGGCGATTTCCCCAGCCAGAAGAAATGCCACCAAAGTCCAAACGGTCAGTCCAGCGGGTGCATCCCCACTCAATAAGTTGAAAAACTCCCGAATCGCCAAACCCGGAATCTGTGCCGCCAGCATCAGGAAGATCATTGCCAATAGATTAAGGAGCCAGATTTTGCGACGGAATTGAATCGTCTTCCAAATCACTTTCCAAGTCGGCAGGCGGTCTGGTACTTCTGATTGACTGTAGTCTTGGGTGGGAGATTGAGCAACAGTTGTCATGCTAGCACCTCCTCTAAGCCAGTTTGGAGTAAGTGGTAGAACTGCGAATTTGTGTTATCGGCAAGGACTTCACGATCTCCCCATTCAAGGATTTCACCGTCACTTAAGATGAGGATATTGTCCACACGTTGGACAGTCCCCAAACGATGAGCGATGATGATTCCCGTGCGATTTTGCAGTAGTTTATCGACAGCCCGTTCAATCAAACGCTCTGTGGCGGGGTCGAGTCGGGAGGAGGCTTCGTCCAAAATTACAAGGTCGGGGTCACGTAGAAAGATTCGAGTGAAGGCGAGCAGTTGCGCTTCTCCGGCGGACAAACTGCGACCACCTGTTTCAATGCGAGTATCTAAACCATTGGGTAACGATTGATACCATTCAGAGAGTTCAAGTGTGTCGATGACTTCTGAGATGCGCTCATCTGAGATGGATTTGTCGAAGAAGGTCAGGTTGTCACGGACAGTTGCTTGAAAGAGTTGGACATCTTGTGTCACCATCGCAACACGCTTGCGGAGTGTCTCCAGCTTGGCTTCTTTGATGTCTACTTCATTCAATCGAATTTCGCCTTGTGTGGGGTCGTAGAGACGGAATAACAGACGCGCCAACGTCGTCTTTCCGCTACCTGTGCGCCCAAGCAATCCCAGTATCTCGCCGGATTGGATATTGAAGTTGATGTCTTGCAAAACGGATTCGTCATCTTGGTAATGAAAGGACACATTGTCAAATTCAACCGCAAGCGCGCCATGTGGGATGACTTTGCCAGAGCCGTCGTGAATTTTCGACTCAATTGCCAGCAGTTCTTCCACCCGTTCCATACTTGCACCAACATTTTGCAAACTCTCGACTTGGCGTGTCAGTTCGCGAAAGGGGCGTGAGAGCATATTGGTGTAGTGGATGACGAGATAAACCGTGCCGATGGTAATGAGTCCCGATTCAAAGAGGCTAAAGGTAGCGATAAAC
>JANQRM010000360.1 GCA_028284565.1 Anaerolineae bacterium
GCGGATGATGTTCGGGCAATCTTGGTCAAGGTCGGAAGCGATGCCCCGGTACAAACCACCTATGAAGGCAACCTAATTAATATCCCAAGTGATGTAGAACGGGATGTCATCAATCCGCTAGAAAGTGAAATCAATGCATCAGGTGTGTTTATTGATGTGATGTTAGACACAACGGCTACGCCTGTTGTTCTCTATATCTTGCTGGTGGTCTTTGTTTTGGTCTTGCTTGCCTCGATTGTCGGGATACTCCGCGTGATGACCCGCCGTGGCGACCCGTCGAAGCATCCAATTATGAAGAAGCTCGCCAACTTTGGTGAACCCGATATGGCGCTAGCACAGATTGAAAACGAACTCGCCATGGGGTCAGAGGACATCAATAAGATGCAACTGACCCGCAATTGGATATTCAAAACAACCACCAACGGTTTCGATGCCACTCGGTATTCCGATGTCGTCTGGATATACAAGATGGTCACACAGAATAAGACCTATGGCGTGACAGTCAACAAGTCCTATGCCGCACATATCCATGACAAACATGGACAGACCATCGTCGTGCCGGGCAAAGAAGAGCAAGTGAATGAGATGTTGAATGCCATCGCCTCCCGCGCACCGTGGGTCATCGCTGGGTTCAGTGACGAAATCAAGAAAGCATGGAATGACTCCGCTGGTCGTCAACAGATGATACAGGCGGTTGAGAAGAACAAAGCGGGTGCTAAAGCGAAGACAAGTGATGTAGCCTCTGGCGTTTAGTCATCGGCTATCAATTCAAGATATAAAGGGCAGATACTTTTCTGTCCTTTTTTGATTCACTGAAATATCGCTCAGCGATTGAGTCTCGATATAATAGTCCACAGAACAGTACAAGATGACTTAAGGAAATAGCACATGCTCAAACGTTCATTGTGGCTTATGGCTCTTGTCCTCATTGCAGGTGGAGTTGCGATTCATGCTCAAGATTCGGATTGCTCAGTTTTGGTGCAAGAAGCCTTAACACAGGTCGATACCCTCTGTGACACAACGGGGCGAAACCAAGCCTGTTATGGCAATGTGTTGGTGGAAGCCAGCGCGATTGAGTCTGTCGCCGATTTTCAATTTGAGTCACCGGGGGATATTGGGGATGTTGCTCACATCGAGGCACTTCAATTGAGTCCCTTACGTTCACCGGAAGAATGGGGCATTGTCTTGATGAAAATTCAAGCCTCATTGCCCGATACCTTACCGGGTCAAAATGTGACCGTTCTCGCTTTTGGTGATGTCTTCCTGCAAAATCAGGTGGGGATACCTGTCGAGCCAATCACAGGAACGATAACGGCTTCTGCGAACTTGCGGTCTGGTCCCGGCACGAATTTTGCGGTGGTGGAAGCTGGGACGAGTGGACAAAGCGTCTTGGCGGATGGGCGCAATGAAGCTGGTGATTGGTTTCGGATTCGCCTTGAGGATAGCGACGAATCTGTCTGGATTTTCCAGAGCCTGATTACTTTGGATAGCGATCCGATGAGTTTGCCCGTGGTCAATGCTGATGCAGTTGCTGGCAACTTCAACCCGATGCAAGCCTTCTACTTTACATCTGGCGTGGGGAGTGTGGGTTGTGCCGAAGCCCCGCAAGATGGCATCTTGATTCAAACGCCAACGGGTGCAGGACGGGTTCAACTGCAAGCGAACAACATCGAGATCGATTTAGGATCGACGATTTATATGACGGCTATCTCTAACGATGTGTTGACCATCAGCGTCTTAGATGGAGAGGCAATCATCACGGTAGCCGATGCGACTGTCACTGTTCCGGCAGGACTAAGTGCAGAGATTGCAGTGGATGCCGATGCTTTGCCAGTCAGCGAACCCATCATCGTCCCTTATGAAATTGAAGCGTTAGCAAGCCTGCCGATTGACGGTTTGGATGAAACCATCGAGATTAATGAACCCCCTGATATTGATTTCACTCAATATGCGGGTACGTGGGAAGTTACGACAGGCGAATACGTTTGTGAGTCGAATGGTGCAGTCTTGTTACAGGATGGAGTCTTCACGATGGAACTTGCCGCCGATGCGACTGGGCTTCGCAATGTCGTGTCTGATTTGCCCTTAGCAATCGTCGAGGACAATCACTTTGCGTTGACCTTTATCGGTGAAGGTGACTACGTTTATCGGGAAGAGTTTATCTTCACGGATGCCAATGCGGGTATCTACACGGTGCTATTTGACCCCAATGGTGTGGAAACGTTCGCCTGCAATGAAGTCGCCACGACAGAGGGAACGATGGTGCGTCTCGATTAAGAGGATTTCGTGCGATGTAAGATGAACATGACCGAGTCAGCGAGTCAACAATTGCATTGTCGCTTATTCACCCAGCAGAGAGAGTTTGTTATAGACGGTTGCCAACCCCAATTGACAGCCAATCGAGGGTAAATCAAGAATACCATGCAGTCCACTGACTTTGGTATAGAGCCAATCGCCTGACGCTTGACGGAAAAAGCGTTCTATTTTTGGCTCGTCTTGTGCAATCATCACATATTCTTGCAAGGAAGCTATCTGCATGTATTCATCAAGTTTGATGTTATGGTCGAGCAAGGCGGTAGCAGGTGATAAGACTTCGACTATCACAATGGGATTGAGGATGGTATCGGACCGATTCTCAAAATATCGCACTTTGCCACAAATCACTGTCACATCAGGATAGCGATAGCTGACTTTCGCCGATTCTACTTTCACGCGGGTATCATTACTGGGAACGATGCAGTCTTTGTCAGTAAGTTGTTGAATGAGAGTCGCGCTGGTTTGATTGCAGATAACATTATGACGGACGCTACCGCCTGTCATCGCGTAGACATTGCCACTTACAAATTCGTGCTTGATGTCGCTGTGT
>JANQRM010000369.1 GCA_028284565.1 Anaerolineae bacterium
GGGAAGGCATCTTGCCAATTCACGCGGATATAGGGATAGCGTTTATCATCTTTGAGCGCGATGTTGAAGCGTGGCTTATGCTTCTTAATCAGCGTCTCCTCGAGGATGAGGGCTTTGACTTCATTCTGCGCGATGATGAACTCAATATCCGCGACGAGTGAGCGCATCTTGAGCGTTTTCGGTGAGCCATCCGCATTCGTTGTGAAATAGCTCCGCACCCGATTCCGTAGGCGTTTAGCTTTGCCGATATAGATAATCTTGCCATCGGCGTTCTTCATCAAATACACGCCGGGCTTCTGTGGCAAATTCTTGAGAATAGTCTTGATATGTTTAGAGGGTTTATAAGTCATGGATTTATAGCTAACAATCAAAATTGAGATGGACTAGGTTATCAAATCGAAACACAATTCGCAAGTTTGTTCTATGAGTCTATTGCCACATTCAAATTTGGCGAGATTATGACATTCTGTCATCTGTGAGCTACAATGAACTCTAATCGACTATCGGCGGGGAATCATAATGAAACATATCGTGTCACGTTTTCGTGTTGGTCTTATCTTGTTAATGCTTGGATTGACCTTCAGCGTTGTCCGAGCGCAATTGGATGCCTGTGTAGAAATCGTCCGCGAAGCATTGACAGTCGTGCAAGAGGCTTGTGATAGTGTTGCTCGAAATGAAGTGTGCTATGGTAATCGAAGCCTTGAAGTGCTTCTCCAAGATACGGATACCAGCTTTTTCAGTACCCCCGGTGATACAGTTGCTCTTGATATTCTACAAGCCATCTACTCCCGCCCCTTTAATGAAGAGACAGAAGAATGGGGAATCGCCCTCATCAAAGCACAAGCGAATTTGCCCGATACTGCGCCGGGACAAAATGTCACATTCCTCGTGATGGGAGACATCTCTGTCGAAACGGGAAGCGATGGTTCCGCGCCCATGCAGACCTTCTTCTTCAAAACAGGCATCGGTAATCCTGATTGTGACAATGCGCCAGATTCGATTGTGGTGCAAAATCCCGCCCGAACCACCATCAATATCACCGTGAATGGAGTCGAAGTCGAATTGGGTTCAACAGCCGTATTTCAGTTCTCATCGGATCAAGCAATGGAGATTTTGCTCGTGAATGGTCAGGCAGATGTCACCTCGAATGGCGAAACGGTCGTACTTGACAGCGGATTCCAGACAAGTATCCAATCTGCCACGAGTGGCGAAACGACCGCACCCTCGCCACCTGTTGCCTATGATCCGGCTCAGATTCAATACATCCCCTTTAATCTTCTCCCCGAACATATCGAAATCCCTACGGTCATGACATGGGTGGATACAGGTATCGAACTCCAAGCGGGCGAGCAATTTTCAATGAGTGTTTCAGGATTGGCAAATACTTGCGATCACCAAGATTGCCCAGAAGGTTATAATCTATGGGTATCGCCAGTTGGTCAAACTGATTTCCTTTGTGATGCACCCGATTGCCAACTTATAGGCGCACCCGATATGGGAGTTATTGCCCGAATCGGCGGGGGCAATCCCTTCTATGTAGGAGCAGGTGGTACATTTACAGCAGAACAAACCGGAAACCTCGAACTGACTGCCAATGATGGTGTCAATGCTCATTGGGATAACGTTGGCAGTTTTTATGCACTCATTGATGTTTTTTCAGATTAATACATGAG
Source organism: Anaerolineae bacterium (assembly GCA_028284565.1). Next base: position 1,674 of record JANQRM010000369.1, read on the forward strand.
GACATAAAGATGGTCGACTGGCTAGTTGTCATGCGAGAAGAGTTGATGATAGATTTTTTTATGGAAGCCCTAGTCGACAAGTGGGGTGTGGAGGTGCTTATGTTGTACAGCCCATATGAGGCTTTGGATTGGATTGACGACGTTGAAGCAGGCAAGTTTCAAGAATCTTTGCCCAAATTAGCGTATATGAATGTATTTTATCCTGATGATATTCGCGGCACGGTAGTCGCTCGCCGACTTCGAGAGAGTCCACTCTTGAACAATATCGCTATTGTTTTGATGGATACTGGAAACTACCCCAGTGAACTTTACAATGAAATCATGGAAGAATCAGATGCGGATGTATTCAATCAAAGTGGCTATCAACCGAAATTTTCAGAATTCAAGGACTATATGGACGAGATTATCGCAAAACGCGACCCAAAAGCCTAACTAAATCTGGAGCAAATAGCCTAAGCGCAAAGCCGTATTCTCCAAAAGTTTATCTGCATTCGCAAGCGCATCTGGAAGAGACATCGGCTTATCGACAATCGAGAGAACTGCTTGAACTCCTGCTTTATGTAACTCTGTATCATCAATATCTTCGATACCTCCCACGATGGCGACGGTTGGCACACCCGCTTCTTTCGCTAGTCGCGCTACACCAATCGGACCTTTGCCATGAACCGTCTGACTGTCGATTCTGCCCTCACCTGTGATGACCAGATCAGCCGATTGCAACTGCTCATCAAAGCGATTGTGTTCCAAGATAAGGTCAATCCCAGAGACGATTTTGCCATCCAGAAACGCCATCAAACCTGCCGCGAATGCCCCTGCCGCACCGCCACCTTCGGCTTGACGTACATCGACTCCCAATTGCTCATAGACCAAGTGAAAGAAGTGAGTCAAGTTGGCTTCAAGGATTTCGATGTCTTCGGGTGATGCGCCCTTTTGTTTGGCAAACACTCGCGCCGCCCCTTTTTCGCCAAGTGTAGGATTATCGACATCCGAAGCAATGATAACTTCTACATTCTTCCATTGAGGGTCGAGTTCAGATGTATCAATGGTTGCGAGCTGTGATAGTCCACCACCACCAAACGGAATATCCTTGCCGTCTTCATCCAGCAATTTCACACCTAAGGCTCGCAGACAACCTGCACCCCCATCTGTTGTCGCACTTCCGCCCAAACCAACGATGATTTTCTTCGCGCCCAGCGAGAGTGCTAACGCCATTAATTGTCCTGTACCATAGGTTGTAGCAGATAAGGCATCTCGCTCCTCATCAGTTACTAACTCAATACCAGATGCGAGAGCCATTTCGATAATTGCCGTTTTGCCATCATCGATCTCACCCAATTCAGCCCGCTGTCGTCGTCCCAGTGGGTCTAGCACATCGACTTCGTAACGTTCCCCACTCTGCGCCAAGAAGGCATCCAGCGTGCCATTCCCACCATCTGCAATGGGGATTTGTACTAGTTCCGCACCCAAGCCTGATTCTTCAAGACCTCGCGCAATAGCTGAACTGGCTTGTATCGCCGATAAACTGTGCTTGAATGCACCCGTTGCGATGAGGATTTTACGAATACTCATTCGGGTTGTTGATCCGACCAGACTAAATCGGTAATCGATCCTTCGGGATTGAAGGTTAGCTGTCTTGGGCGGATGCTATTGACATCTTGCGCGAAAATCTGTGGAGTCACACCATCCTCCCCCAAATTCGTATAGGCGATTTCATCTGTTAATGGACTAAAAGCAATTGACGGGGTAATCGACAAATCACGGACAACTGTTTGTGACCCACGCAAGTCTCGTGGAATCAAGATGACACCCAATTGTGTCGATAGCAACAAGTCCTCTCCCGATGGACTGATAATCATCTCTTGGGCGAAGTAATCTCGACCTTCGGGAGATTGCACTTCAACCCCCGGCAAGGCATCAGGTATATCAATCAACGACCCGCCTTCAAATCCTGTACTTGTGTCCCGCTTCGGACGTAGGTAGAGCAAAGTGGACGAGTCATCTAAATAAATCGGATCAAAATCTGCGCCAAAACCACCAATCAGCGAAATCTGAGAGACAGCACTACTCACAAAATCGAAGACATACATCCCACCGTCACTATAAAAAAGCCGATTGCCATCATCATTCCAAGCGAAGCCACCTG
>JANQRM010000387.1 GCA_028284565.1 Anaerolineae bacterium
AGCAGTGTCTACAAATCGACGCACCTGCTCTCGTCGAAGCCGATGACGGCGTATACGGATTATCCCATGCCAGAGGATGCGCCGGATTATCTGCGTCATGACCAAGTGGTGGCGTATCTGCGGGATTATGCGCGCCATTTTGGCGTGTACGAGCATATCCAATTCAGTACATCGGTGGACAATTGCGAGCGAGATGAAGATGGCTTGTGGTTGGTGACGCTCGACAATGGGGAAACCCGACGCTACAAGGGACTCATCATCTGCAATGGGCATCATTGGCATCCCAATATGCCGGACTTTCCGGGTGAGTTTAATGGGACGATTTTACATACGAAGCAATACAAAACGCCGGATGTCTTACAGGGCAAGCGGGTGTTGGTCGTTGGTGCGGGGAATAGTGGATGTGATTTGGTGGTGGAAGCGGTTCATCATGCCAACAAAGTCTATCACAGTACACGGCGCGGGTATTATTACATCCCGAAGTATGTCTTTGGCAAGCCGACTGACCAAGTGGACCAAGTGGCGCGGAAATTACGTGTGCCGAAGTTTCTACGGCGGATAAGTAACACCCTCTTGGTTCGGGCGATACTCGGTGACCCGACAAGTTTTGGATTACCAAAGCCTGACCATAAGTTACTCGAGACGCATCCGATTGTGAATTCGCAGATGCTCTATCATGTGGGACATGGAGATGTCATTCCCAAGCCGAATGTGGAGTCATTGGCAGGCGATGAAGTCCAGTTTGTGGATGGGTCGTCGGCAGAGATAGATGTGATAATTTATGCTACCGGATTCCAGATTTGTTTTCCCTTTATGGACGATTCGCATCTGAATTGGGCAGATGGCGGTCCCAAGTTGTATCTGCATTTTTCGCATCCTGAGTATGACAATCTGTTTGTGATTGGCTTGTTGCAACCGGATAGTGGGATGTTCTGGTTGATGGATATGCAGGCGCAGATTGTTAGTCGGTTTATTCAGGCTGAGATGGATGATACCGTATCAGCTCAGGCTTTTCGTCGGCATAAAGAGCAAGCCTCGCCAGATATGCGGGGTGGGACGACGCATGTGAATTCACCCCGGCATTATTTAGAGATTGATCACTTCGTCTATAAAGGACATCTCAATAAGTTGTTGAAGCTATTTTCGTAATGGTCTCCCGTGTTACAATGACTCATCAGAGACTATCTCAAAAATACACCTAAACATCAAATGCCCATTCGCCGTTTCGCATGATGGGTTCGCTTGTGCCATCCCCACGCACACCGTCAACATCCATCTCAGCACTCCCAATCATGAAGTCTGCGTGCGTCATGCTTTCATTACCCCCTGCAGATGCAAACTCCTCAGCCGACATGCCTTCGCCATCTTCCATACTAAAACGATAAGCATTGCCTAAAGCGAGATGATTCGATGCATTCTCATCAAAAAGTGTATTGTAAAAAAGAATATTAGATTGAGAAATCGGCGAGCTATGTGGCACGAGTGCAACTTCACCCAGAGACCGCGATTCTTCATCCGTATTCAGAATATTATCCAAGGCAGTCTGTCCTACCTCTGCAGTCGCGTTAACGACTACCCCCTCAGAAAACTTTAGCTGGAATTTATCAATAAGACTACCACCATAACTGAGAGGTTTACTGGCTGTCACAACACCATCGACTTGATCTTTGTGTGGCATGGTGAAGACTTCTTCCGTCGGAATATTTGCGACATACTCAATGCCATTCTGTGCCATCAACGACCCACTATGCCAGATATGATTGTCGGGTAAACCAACCGTTAAATCAGTGCCGGGAGCACCATATTTCAGCATGACGTATTTTTTGTTATTTAGATAATCACATCGTTTTGCCAGTTCAGCAACATGCATATGCCAGCCAGCAACTGGATCATCACGATTAATTCGACAAGCTTCAAAAATGACATCCCACAGTTTAGATTTTGCCTCTTCAGGATGAGAATTAGGGAAAATTTTGGTTGCCCAGCCAGTGACTGAAGAAGCGACAGCCAACCAATTGGTTAAGCCACCTGAAATTTTTGCGAACATTTTGTGAAACTGGACCGCTTCTGCGGCAGATTTTGCTTGTACTTTTTCCGCATCTAAACCACTCATCAGGTCAGGGTTTTGCGCAAGCACCGCCATCAAAGCATCTCCATTCTCAATATACTCAACAGCAATGTCGGTTTTCCATGTGGCTGTTTCGCTCATGGTGTCCAATCCTGCATATTGCACCCGAATGCGATGTAATTCTTCATCATCCCAGTTCACAGCAACAAATTTTGCACCATTCTGATAGGCGATTTGTGCAACTTTCCGAATCAGTGGGCTGGATTCTAAAAGTGTGCCATCAACACCAAAAGCAGGTACGCCGATGATTAAGCGTTGCCCCGCTTGAAGATTCAATCCAACTTTGACAAGGACTTCGGCATATTTTTCTAGTTTCTGGTCAAATTCACTCATAGCTCAAGTCCTTTCATATCTGATTGATAAGACGAGTTTATCCACAAACAACACCAAAACCAATTTGTCATGAGCATCACTATTCAGCATGACGCAAATCCTTTGCCAATTAATAGGTGCTGAAATTAACGTCCTTTAGTGAGAAGCGATTCAAACATAGTCAGTTTTTGTAAATGTGTGAATTGTCTATAAAATAAAGTCTTCGATCGAGTGTATCAGTATATAATATTGACCCCAATCCTTTAGTGAACTGAATTGTCAATAGAAAGATAACATTGTGCTTCTGACGATATTGGGTCTCGCGTTTGGCCTATTGCTCTTATTCCTTGGTGGTGAATGGCTGGTGAAAGGGGCGGCGCGTCTCGCCAAATCGCTTGGTATCTCCCCGTTGATTGTGGGACTAACCGTCGTCTCTATCGGAACCTCTGCACCTGAATTGCTGATTAGTTTGAATGCGGCATTGAGTGGTTCATCGGATTTGGTCATTGGGAATGTCGTGGGGTCGAATATCGCCAATATTGGCTTGATATTGGGTATTAGTGGCTTAATTTATCCCATCCGTGTGCGAGTAGAGCTATTGAGACGGCAAATCCCCATCATGATTGGTGTGATGTTTCTTGCCGTTATCTTATTCCGTGATGGATTAGTCGGACGCGAAGACGGGGTGATTTTCCTCATCGGACTCGTGGTATTTTCGGTCTTCATGATTATCTCTGCACGGGCAGAACAGCATAAGACCTATAACATTCCAGAGGAACAAGTGAAACCGGACATCGAAAATATTCAACGCGGACGTGAAGCCTTGCGCTTGCTGGCTGGAATTGTTTTGCTCATCGTAGGCGCGCAATTCACGATTAGCAATGCGATTGAACTGGCGCGCTTTCTTGGCATTAGTGAACTTGTCATTGGCATCACATTGGTCGCCGTGGGGACATCCTTACCAGAGTTGGTGACATCCATCACTGCCGCCCTGCGCCAACAAAGCGATATTACCATCGGCAATGTCGTGGGGTCGAATATTTTTAATGTACTCGCTGTCTTGGGTATCACATCAGTTGTCAAGCCGATTAACGTGTCACAGCAAACCATCCAAGTGGATTCATGGGTGATGCTGGGCTTTAGTTTAGCTGTCTTACCCTTTGTTTTAGACCACAAGTTTAGCCGACGTGAAGGGATGTTGTTCCTCGTGGCTTATCTCATCTTCTCAGTCTATGTGTTTTTGGGCAACGCATGATTTCGATACTCGAAGCAAGAAGAATTATCACTAATATTGTCAAAAATTAGCCTGAATCCACGATTACAAAGTGTCAATGTAGGGGCGGTCGCGAACCGCCCTTACTGAATTAGCGCTTAGTCTGAAAACTCATCAGAGTTCGGATAAAGGGTTAATCCGATACATGAAACAAGGGATGACGACGGAGTACCCATGCTTGGTCGTTTGACATCGTGAAAGGTGCGAATTCTATCACACCACTGTAGAACATGAAGTTGTTTGCCCCGCCTTCGACATCGCATTCAAAATCATCGACTTCTCCATCACTGTTGGTGTCGTAAGTATCCGCTGGACATTCAGCAGTATCCATGAACAAATCGAAGAATTCCCCTTCTGCTTCGGTGGTATGTGTGAGGGACATGAAGTGGGAGCCTTCATGGATGACATTTGCCGCTTGTTCATCGTAACTACCGAGATAGGCTTGCCATGAAGCGGTGACACAAGAGAAACGCGCACCCGCTTGTGAGATTGTCCCGACTGGACCTGAATTCATAGAGATTCCACCTGCATTGCCATCATCAATCCAATCGACAAGGGCGACCTTCAATTCGCGGTTCATGCCCAATTCTGTTGATAGAACCCCACAGAGTTCTTCGAGGGCGGCTTCGCCTGTTAAGTTGGCATATTCGGCAACGGAAGCATCATCCGCAATGACAAAGCGGACATCCCCCAATTGGAGATTATGGGGATTTAAGAGGTTATCAACCGAAGAACGGAGCGCAGATTCAAAGGCTTGTTGTTCCCCTTCTGAGCCAAGTTCGTTACCTTCTAGCGCAACATAAAAGACCATATCTAGTTCTTGTAGGACATTGACATCGCCATAACGGAGCATGACATTCACATCTTGAATAGCGGAATCGGCTTCAAAGAAGAGGACAACCTCACCCGCTGATAGATCATATTGGGGGGCGCCGGGAAAAAAGATACCCAATTCGCCCGAACTCTCTTCGGTAAATGGGGCAAAGCCAAAACGAATCGCGCTATTATCCATATCATCAACATCAAAAAGAATATCACCCGATGTATCATCTGCAATTTCAATGAGGAAGATTTGTGCGGAAGGGTCTTGAGTGATGACTTCGACTAGGACAGAGACGACATCGGATTCGACGTTGATATAGACGGATGCCAGTTCGTTGTCGATTTCAATCTCGACGTTGCCATCCAAATTCTCCCATGTGTCGGCAGTATAATAGACAATATCATTTTGGTTGTTCCAGTCTTGCGCCAAAGTGGGGAGCGACACAAGAACCAGTAATAGAATAAATAAAAGGGCTTTGATCGATCGGTACATGACACAGGCTTTCTGTAGTGAATAGTTAGTGTCATTGTAAGCTGACATTGTGTGTTACAGCCTTAATATTTGACTTAACAACACGTTAAGGTTTGATTTTAAGTTTACGCTTTATACTCATCAATAAGGACGGTAATTCCGCAGGTATGAGATGCAAACCATTCTAATCGTAGAGGATGACCAATTCATCCGTGAGAATGTCCACGAGATTTTGGAAATCGAAGGCTATAACGTTCTCCAAGCACGGGATGGTTTGCAAGGATTGGAGCTCGCCAAAAAACATCTGCCTGATTTGGTTGTCTCCGATTGGTTGATGCCCTCGATGGATGGGCAAGATTTACTTGAACAACTGCGAGAGCATCCCCCGACACAAAATACGCCCTTTATCTTCCTCACTGCTCGCTCGACACGCAAAAATCAACGCGAAGGCATGATGACGGGGGCAGATGATTACCTCACGAAACCTTTCTCTGCCGATGAATTGTTGACCGCCATTGCCTCTCGTTTAGAGCGTAAAGCGGTGGCGGAAGAGCAGATTGCGGAACAAGTGCAAGAATTGCATCTCTTGCGACAGCTGGACCAAGAACTCAGCCATCGTATGAAGCCGGAATGGGTCATCACGATTATGATGGACTGGGCATTACGTAAGACTAATGCCAAAGTCGCCGTGATGGGAACGGTGAATGAGACAGGAAGCGCATTTAAGGTCGAGTATGTCATGGGCGATTGGGGTGCGCCACAACCCAAGGTCGGTGATGCATGGGCATTTTGCGAACTGACCGAACTAATTATGCGGGGTGGCAAACCTGTGTTGATTCCCGATATTACGCTGATTCAGAATCTCGCACCCGTTGCCGAACAAAGCGTATCGGTTCTTGGTGTTCCCGTGATAACAGCCGAGCAAACTTTGGGAGTCATCATCCTTGAAAGCCCAACAGCTAGTGCGTTCAATGATGACCAACTTGGATTTTTGGCACAGATGGCAAACCGTGCCGCCGTTGCCCTGCAACATGCCCATCTCTTCCAGCATTTGGTCGTTCAAATGGAAAAACAAGTGGCGATGCGGGAATTGTTTGGACGCTTCTTGACTCCAGAAGTTATGGAAGCCCTACAAGATAATCCTGTGACACTGACAGGTGAACGTCGGGAAGTGACCGTGATGTTTTGCGATATTCGGGGCTTTACCAGCTTCTCCGAACAACATACCCCAGAGCAAGTCGTCACCCTCCTCAATCATTATCTGCCATTGATTGACGATGCCTCCCGAAAAAACAGTGGCAATGTCAACAAGTTCGGTGGGGATAGTGCGATGGTGGTGTTTGGTGCGCCCATCGAAGTAGACAATGATGCCTACTTAGCTGTGAAGACTGCCTTGCAGATTTGTGACAGCATCAACGCTTTTAACCTCACGGGCATCAGTGATTTCAAGATTCGGGCTGGCTTGGGAATTAATACGGGTGATGTCATCGCGGGCGCGGTGGGACCAAGCGTGCGACAGGAATATACGGTCATCGGGGATACCGTCAACCTCGCGGCACGGATTGAATCCCTCAACAAAGACTATCCTGATTACAATATCTTCATCACCCAATCCACGTATGAATCCTTGGGTGAGCGTCGCAAGGAATTCCAACTGGTCGCACTCGGCGAGATCGCTATTCGTGGGAAAGAAATTGCGGTCCCCGTTTGGGCAGTTACTGGCTATAAAACGCAGACCATCCCCAACTTGAATGAACTGAGCAAAGCCATGTCAACTCTGCAAAATGTCGAGAATTAGTGGTGTTCGATGAAAACCGTTCTCATTGTCGAACATGACCGTCATCTGCTTGATGGGATACGCGCCATCCTTGAGATCGAGGGATATTCCGTCATTGGTACAGAGGACAGCTTTGAAGGAATTGACCTCGCAATCAAGAATCTCCCTGATGTGTTCGTCACAGAACGGAGGTTACCGGGTTTGGGTAGTTACGAATTACTTGCCAAACTTCAACAAGCTCCAGAAACGCAACGCATCCCTGTTATTTTCCTGACCGAAAAATTAAGCCATGAGGAATCACATCATTTAACGAAAATAGGTGTGATGACTCATGTTACCAAGCCCTTCTCTGCCGACGAGTTATTGGTTGCTGTCCACGTTTGTACAAACGGGAAGTATTTTCTCAGAGATTAACTAACACAATTCCCAAAGTCTGTAGAGCTGTAGGAAACTTTGAATGAAGACAATTTTAATTGTTATTGCCGACTGGGATCATAGACATTTAATTCATTTTGTTGTTTTCAGAGAAGGTTATGAAACTTTTCAAGCCTCAGACATTACTCAGGGGTTTGAACTCGCCAAGCAACATCAACCCGACTTAATCTTTACAAGATGGGATACACCCGAAATCAATGGACAAGAATTGGGTAGTTGGTTCTTGTCTTAACCAACTACCCAATCCATCCCTATACTCTTTTATGTTATCAACCTTTACACTTTTGATAGGGAACAAGCAATGGAATTAGGGAATGTTGACTTCTTTGTTATGCCCATTATCATACCCAATTTACTCCAAAAGATCAGAGAATTCGTGGGGAATAACTCAGGGCAAAATACACAATGACCTGAAAAATCTTCCCTGTTCCGAGCCACAATTTGCGCGATAATAGCATTCGGCTTTACGGTTAGGACAAATCTATATGACACACGGCTGGCATATTCATTCCGAGACAGGTTTCTTGCTCTATCCACAACCCCTCGCGCATGTGAATGAGGTTGAATCGGAGTTGCCAACTCATGTGGGCGATACGCTGGAACAAGTCGCGGAACAGTTGCCTCAATGGTTGATGAATGACCGGGTGCGCGCCGAACTCGCCCAAATCGAACCCTTTGACTTCTGCTGTGATAAGATGATTGATTGGCGACAATGGGAACGTCTGCATCTGCTCTATGGCTATTTCACGAATGCCTATTTGCATCATCCGCCTGCCACTCAGCGTCTCCCCGCGAACCTCGCTGTCCCTTTCACCCAAATCTCAGAACAAGTTGACCGTCCGCCTATTCTGTCCTATGTGGATATGGTGCTAGCAAATTGGCAACGACTCGATGCGGGTGAATTGACACTCGATAATCTAGATTTGTTGCAATGCTTCACGCCGACGGAGGATGAACGCTGGTTCTTTCTGGTGCATGTGGCGATTGAAGCCCGCGCGGGCAAAGTGCTGGATGCCCTACCCACTGCCCTCGCCGCCGTTAAGTTGGGCGATGACCGACGCATTTTGGAAGTGTTACGAGAAGTCCGTCGGGGATTGGCGGATATTATCCGTATCATCAACCGTATGCTCGAACACTGTGACCCCGATACTTATTATCAGCAAGTCCGTCCTTATCTCTTCGGTTTGACGGATGTTGTTTTTGAAGGGGTATCGAATGACCCGCAGACATGGATGGGTGGGTCTGGCGCACAAAGTTCCGTTGTACCCGCGATTCTAGCCGCGCTAGGAGTTCGACATGACCGTTCCGAGTTGACACGCTATCTCACCCAAATCCGTGCTTATATGCCCCGCGCACATCGACAATTTATCGAATCGCTGAACACGACAGCATTACGGGATTATGTCAAAGACAAATTGATGCTGACAG
>JANQRM010000404.1 GCA_028284565.1 Anaerolineae bacterium
AATCGCCATGTCAAATCATCAAGATTTTCCCACGATTCTGCCGCTTGCCCCACATAACCATCTCCATCGGCGGCACGCCAGATGAGACATTCATAGAGCAGGTTGGCTAACCAGTGAGTCGAGCCGAACCAAGTGACAGGTGCATCAAGGGTACGAATGGGACCCGGATGCGCGAAAACAAATTCGGACATGGCATCTTGTGCGACTGCGGGTTGGAATGCCACCATGACCAGCAACACAAGCATGACCACCATGATTTTTGAGCGTTGTCGCAATTGCATAACGTCTCTCCTTGTTAATGAACGTTAGTTTGACAGAAAATTAAGTGGTATTCTCAGCACTGCATCAACACCTCCTCTCACTCAACTGACATCAGGATTTCGTCACTAGCTCTCTAACAGAATGTGATAGCGACTCGCGTTATGTGGTGAGAGTCGCACTGCACCTTCTGGCGTGACAAGGAAATTATCAGAAATCAAAAAGCCACGATCATTTTCTAAGACTGTGCCGGGATGATAGGACAACACCATGTTCGACTTTAGCACGAAATCCGGCGAACTGAATGTATTGGGCCCATCACTGCCATCTAAACCTGTGCTATGACAATCCGGCGTGTGCTTGCCATCCACCGGGAAGCCCAAATCGCGCAGAGTCTTGTCATTCGCCTCAGAAATCATGGCGAAGGTGTTGCCTGTTTTCGCCACAGCCGACGAGTTCTCAACTGCCATCAAATAGCCATCCAGCAGTGCTTGCACATCATCGGGTAAGTCTTTAAAGGAGAAGATGGTCGTCATCTCTAGCCAATAGCCATAAGGCGATTCATAGACAATCTCGAAATTGATGATGTCATCTTCGTTCATTGTGAGGTCTTTATCCGTTGGTACGGTGTAGGGGGTTAAATCCAACGAGAGTTTCGTCCGTCCCCAGAATGAACCAAAAGACTTGATATACCCTTCCACCGCTGAACAGACATCCCAATAGCGTGCCCCCACATAGGATTGCTCTTGGAACACATCCATCGCTGAGTCGAGGATTGCACCATTTTGCTGGATGGCTTCCAGTTCAAATGGCGTTTTTATCTGACGAATAGCATTGTAAGCATCGGTTACTTCGGCCATTTCATAACCATCCAGCGCATCTTTGAATTGATGATAGGTCGCAATACTCATGAGCTTGTTCATATTCACCATGCCGATACGCTTGCTTCCAGTAGCATAGTCTTTGGCTATTTCACTCGTCCGCGCCACGATGTCGCCTGAGGGGGATTGTACCCGCTCTGGCAGGGTCGTCGTCTCATTGCGACTCCACACTGCTTGATAGGAACTCCACACTTGCAACCACGGATGAGGATCATTCGCACCGAGTATGGCGTACGCTCCACCACCCCACAGATGCGCGTGGGTGATATAGCGAATCCCGCCCATCCCACCGGGGGACGCATGACCGACGATAATCAAAGCATCCAAGTCCTTGTCTTTCATCATCGCTTGCAGTCGTTCCACACGACGCACTGTATCTCGTTTTAAAGCATCATGAGTTAGCATCGGTATCCACGCTCCTAAAGTACAAATTCATAAGGTTGATTAAATGCAAATTCTGTCCCGACTCCATGTTCCCTCGCTTTTGCAACCAGTCGAGTCGCGACAGCAACATCTTCGATTCCAGTCCCACCAGATAAAAATAATGTCCGTTGGGTATCGGCTTCACGCGCATTGACTTTCCCAGCCACCACTTGTCCCAAGTCCCCAATAACATGCGATTCATCAACTAGCCCCTCGTTGATAGGAATGATGATTTCGCCATTCTCTTGCAGTCCCTGTTGCCACTCATCCACAAAAACGCGACACTGTTGCACGGTATAACTATCCACTTCGCGTACCCAAGGATAGTGTGCGCCAAGTGCGTTGATATGAAGCGGTTGGGTCGGTAAGGATGTACCAGCAAAGACAGGTGTGGGGGAAGTGGTAATGGTGGTGATGATGTCCGCGTCCTGCAACGCTTCATCGGGTGATGCGACAGACATGACTTCAATACCCAATTCTGCGGACATTTTCTTACAAAACTCGTTGCGTTTGTAAGCATTACGACTATAGGCTTGTACACGTTCAATGGTGCAGACCGTCGTGAGTGCATAAAGCTGAGAACGAGCATGTCGTCCTGTACCGAACAATGCCAGCACTTTACTATCAGCAGGTGCAAGGTAGCGCGTCGCCACAGCAGAGACAGCCGCTGTCTTCAGCCAATCGTAGTACAACACCTCCATAATTGCCGAAAGCGAACCATCCGTCGCATCGAACAAGAACATATAGGTTTCGAGTCCTTTGGGGAGACCAGCCGTGTATGCCTGTACGCCTGTACCACCCAGATTTGGAAGCAACGCCGCCTTAAATTTGAACGAGGCTTTACTGCCTTTACGGAGATGCCCGCCCTGATTCCGCTCACTTTCATCCCCCTGAATCCACAAATTCTCACGAGGGAAGGCGACACCTTCACCCAGCCCGATTTCTCGATAGCCATCTTCCACAGCGTCGACATATTCTGTCAAATCCATCAACCCGCGGATTTCGTGATTGCGTAGTAACAGCACCATCATCAACCCTATAACATCAACAATTGGCTTTGTCGGACAAGCATTAGCACGCAGACTAGCGTGAGTATCAATCCTGATACCATCAGAACAAGCGAAATATTCACCTGTTCAATCACAGCACCCGCCAGCAAACTCGTAAACGGTACAAGTCCCCAGACCATGCCCCATGCACTCATCATCCGTCCGCGCAGTTCATCAGGTGATTGAATCAGCAACGAGACATTGCTAAGCGTCAGGAAGACACCTGAGAATATCCCGACTAAGAACACGACTAGGATGGCAATCAAGGGCTGTTGTATAAAACTGAAGAGCATCAATCCCAAGCCGAAGACCATAGAACAGACCAGAATGACCTTGCCTTTGCGCTCAATTTCACCAATCGCAACAATGGCTAATCCAGAGACCGATGCGCCCAAACTCGCCAAACCCACCAGCAAGCCCAACAACTTTGGACCCTCATTCAATACATCCTGCACATAAACGGGCATCAACTTCAAATAAGGCATCCCAAACGGCACGAAGATGAGTCCGAGTCCCATCAATGCAGACAAAGCCTTATCATGTCGCAGATACTCCACCACATCTTTTAATCCACCGACTATCCCTGATGGTTTGGTTTTCGCTTTAATCTTGTCTGGCAATTCAGAAGTCGCTTGGACATAAAACAGCGCGGAAATAGCAAACAAGAATGACTGCACAATTAATGTGACGAAAATTCCGGTTGCATCTAATAAAAACCCACCCAAAACCGGACCAAAGAAGCCCATCAAACGTGTCCCAGAATAACTCAGTGAAGTCGCT
>JANQRM010000409.1 GCA_028284565.1 Anaerolineae bacterium
TGGAAGCGGGTCGTTGAGTGTCTTTTGGATACTGGGCTATGGGGGCGGAATTTTTATTCCCTTTGGTGATGCGACTAACAAAGACACGACGTATGGCGCGGGACGGTATCTGTATGACACGATTAAAGGCGCGGATTTAGGGACGGTGGAACTTCAACTCGTCCTCGATTTTAACTTTGCTTATAACCCCTCGTGTTCGTATAACTATCGCTGGGTGTGTCCGCTTGCTCCGCCAGAAAATAAGCTCGATTTTCCGGTTCCGGTTGGGGAGCAGGTGTTGGTGTTATGATGCTGGGTCTGTGCAAAGGTCGGTCAAGAATTGCTTGACAGTATCAAAGGCAGAGTGTTCCCAAGTCCACCATGACATATGGAAAATGTCTGATGGATAGTCTCTTTCCCTATCAGAACGACTTGTCTCTTCGCTCTTCACCCGTTTACCCTCAATGAACACACGGACTTTTGATTTCGGCAGTGCTTCGGGAATGGGTTCACCTTGTAAACAACTGAAGTATTCATCCACACAAATGCTGATGGGGTCATCTTCAAGTGATTGTAAAATAACATCTTCTATCATGCCTTCGATGTCATCATCAGGAAGCACCAATGCAGATAACTTTGGTTTATCGCCATAAAAATGCTTGGTTATTTCTGGGATTGGATACTGACGTTCTGGATTTGAGCTGTTTTGGTTGGCATAGTTCAAGGCAGATTGAATACTTGCGAGTGCATTCGTATTGAAATCTGCATCTCGTACAATTCCAATGTGTGTAATCGCCGGGAAGATAGGATTGTTCAGGGTATTTAGCATAGCATACCCCAAATTTTCTTTACCTTCATATTCGATAATGTAGGCAACTAAAGGTAAATTTAGATGTTCTCTTAACTTGATAAAAAACTCTTTATCGACTTTACCTTCAACAAAAAGCAATCTTGTCGCATTATTTGGAATTTCAAAAGTCACTAACGTACCTCTGCCCCCATGGAAATCGCCGCCTTCATACTTTCTTGGTTATAAGTTACAACTTCAATTTGGTTGGTATCTGGATGACGGTCTAAGCGGTGGTAGCGGAAATCATAGTCATCTTGTTCACTAAAGGCTTCATGGGCGGCACGCACCATCTCTAAGCTATGGGTTGTCGCAAAAATTTGAACATTAAATTCTTCAGCCGCATCTGCAATCGCTTTCCAAATCTTGGTTTGAACCGTGTAATGAAGCCCGTTCTCAATTTCGTCAATTAAAAGGACACCATTTTTAGCAAGCGTAGCCATTACAATAACTATCGTAGCAAGACGTACAATACCATCACCCATAACAGGCAAAGGCAATAGATTATCTTCCCCTATATCACCGTAAATCAATGCACCAAGTTCATTCGCTGGCAATGTAGTGAGAGAATTGAGACGAGGATCAATAATTCTCAATGTCTCTAAAATTGGTTTATCTGCTTTTGCCTTTAGCAATGTCCCTAAACGTGTAGCATCATCATTTGCAGGTATTCGGACCCTTGCTCCTAGCATTGCTACATTATTAATAGGTGGAGAATTGGGATCAAACTGTAAACCTTGCCTATCTGCAATCATATGATAATTTTGGGTTTTGTTGCCTATTGTAGGGGTAAAGCGGAGAGTCATTGAACCATCAGTTGTTGTTGCAATGTTTCTATCTCCATTTTGTTCTCGATAGGTTTGCAATTCATTTACTAGATTTATAGGTGTTGTGCTAATTTGAAGCAATTGTTCTTGTCCATTGAATTTTCCTGTTAGATGAATATCTTCTGCCATATTCAAGTTTCTAAATATTGAAAGCCATGGGACATCTGAACTATTAGTATGACCAAAAGCAGAAGGGTCAAGACCGCGTAATGATTGAATCGTGACCGCTAATCCGACAAGAGTTCCACCTCCATGAAGTAGAATAGCTTCTAATAAACTCGTTTTCCCAACATTATTTTTGCCACCAATCAAATTGATGCGCGCAAGGTTGTTCAGTTCAAGCTGTTCAAAGCATCGGAAGTTTTCAATACGGAAGGATTCGTACATTATTCCTCACAAGGGAATCAAAGATTATCGTGATTTTATTATAGCGGAAGTTGGTGTTTTCTAAATTGCTATCATGAGTTGCTTGATGTGTAGGAGATAGTTGTCGTTGTTGAGTAGATTGTAATTGGGCGGAAGTTCTATTGCTCGCCATGGAAAATCATCGCCATCATCAAGGCATCAACAAATCTCCCGTCTTTAAAGTAAACCTCTTTGCGAAAACCTTCCTCTTGAAAACCGAGCTTACGATACAGGTGTATCGCACGCTGATTGTGCGTATAAACCTCCAAATCAAGGCGATGAATCTCAGGGTTCTTATCTGCCCACAATATTATCGCGTTCATCAAGGCAGTCCCAACACCCTTATCTCTCCAAGCACGGTGGATTGAAATGCCCAGACTCGCTGTGTGCCGACTCACGCGAACTCCACCATAAGCCGCACACATCCCGATAATTTTGTTATCTACAACGGCGACGAGCATATGGGAATTTTCAGCAGTGAGTACACCTTTGATACGTTCTCGTTCTTGGTCAACTGTACGAAGGAATTCGCCCGATGAGTACGAGATTGTATTGTTTGGCTCGTCGGCAATACGGCGAAGGTGAGCATTGATACCGTGAGCATCCTCTAGCGTAGCTGGGCGGATTGTGTAAGAAGTCATCCGTTGATACCTCTCACAAACCGATCTGCCTTAGTCCTAAATCGCCATCATGAGTCGCTGGATGCGGGGGAGATAGGTGTCATCGTCGAGTGGGCTATAGTCCTGACGCAGACGTTGGTTGATGAAGTAGGTGGCGACATCGACTTTATGCGTCGGAATCTGCTTGTCGAGTTCCCATTGGGCTTCGGTGAGCAAAAGAGTCGCTTGGGTGAGATGGGCGAGTTTATCCACGAAACGACGGGCATGGGCTTGGGTAAAGGCTTGTCCACCTTGATGGAGTTGACCTAGCATCTGTTGTGCTTGAGCCATCGTTTGGCGGACGAATACGGCATTGGATGATAAGTCCTCATGTGATATTGCGTCGAGGTGGCGGTTTATCTCTGCAAAATAGGGTTCGTGGATGCCATATTTGCTGATATCACGAAGCACCTGTAAGCAGAGGACGTTGTGTGTGCCTTCCCAACTTTCGAGGACAATCATATCACGATAGAGGCGTGGCAAGATGCTGAAGGATTCGATTGCCCCATTCCCACCCAGCACTTCGATTCCACGATGAATGGTCTCTGTCCCGCGAATAGAGGTGATGTATTTCACTACATTTACCAAGAGACGATAGACGGATTTGTCATCATCCGAGGCGTTTCCAGTTTCGATTTTGTCTAGGAGATGAGCGACATAGAAACTTGCAGAAGTTGAGGCATAAGTTTCGCTCATGATATCGGCGATGGCTTCTTGTACCATTGGATAGTTGGCGATGGCTGTGCCAAAAGCGGTGCGGTTGCAGGCATAATGGGCGGATTCGAGATAGACACGGCGCATGGCTCCAGCACAAGCCACTGAATTCATTAAGCGAGAGGTGTTGAGGACGAGTTCGACGGCGTTCTTGAATCCGCGATCAATTGCACCAACAGGATAGGCAACTGCATTGTTGAAATCGAGTTCGGCACTGGCAAGGGTCCGTGTACCAATTTTGTCTTTGAGTCGGCGAATGTAAAAGGCATTGGTTGTGCCATCATCCAACAACCGCGGGACAAGGAATAAACCTAAGCCACGTGTGCCGTCTTCGGCATTGTCGGGGCGCGCAGTCATCAGGAATTGGTCAGCATTGATATTGGAGCAGAACCACTTTTCGCCATTGATGCGCCATGTGCCATCCCTATTGTCGGTTGCGGTGACGGCATTGGCTCCGACATCACTCCCCCCTTGCACTTCGGTGAGGAATTGTGCGCCGTGTTGCATCGTGTCGTACTTTGGGTCGAGGAGTGGCGGTAAAAACTTGGCTTTGACAGATTCATCGGCGACGTTTTGTAGGGCGCGGATTAAGCCGGAGGTACATGCCAGCGAACACATATGTCCGAATTCGCCATTTTGTGAGAGCAGATAATATAAGCCCATTTGCTCAACGGTGCGTCCGGGCGTGGCTTGGATTGCCATGACACCAGATTGCCAGACGAGTTTGCCATTGATGTCATGATTGGGATGGAATTCAATCGATTCGGTGCGTTCACCTATGCCATTGTAGCGTTGCAGTGTGGGATGGTTGTGAAGGCGGTCTTCGACTTTAGCATGGTCGTCAATGATGGTGGCACAGTGCTTGCCGAGTGTTGTCCAGTTGGCTTCTGCAGAGGCATAGTCATCAGCGAGATAAAACCTTAGCGTGTTTTGCAGATTGGAATCACTGGTGAAGAAGTTATCCGGCTTGCTCGCTTCCCAAGATTTAAGGGCTTGGCGACCTTTTTGGGTGTTGTTCATGGAAGTACCTCATGCCATAAGCATTGACTTGATTTGATTATATCATGAGGCGGTCGGTATGAGATTATTCACAGAGGGAGCGTCCGGTTTGGTTGCAATAGACGTATTGGATGATGTCATTTTGCGTGAAGCGGAAGATTTCTGGGGTGCTGTAGATGAAGTCGTTTTGACGGGCGGTATTGTGACAATTGAAGCAAGCATTCATGTCTTCTGGGAAGGGTTCGAGGGATTCGACAAAGAAGGAGCCGAAGTTCCAGTTGCCAGAACGGGCGGTACTAATGAAGTCCGCGTCTTGCCAGTTGTTGCGTTTTTGGGCGACGTGGAACATTTCGACTTGTCCAGTTTCAATCGGGATGAAACGTCCATTGTCATCAGTCAGGAAGTTGCCGTTTTCTTCTTCGACCTGAAAGCCTTCGATGACAATGGTGGAGTTATTCGGGAAGGGCAACCGACCATTACGGAGGGCATTGAGTGATTCAGTGTTGATGTAGAGGTTGCGTTGAATGCCGTCTTTGCGGTCTACGGTGGCATATTGGACAAAGCCATTGGGGAAGTCATCTGGAAATTCGACCCCTGTGAATGTGGGGCGTTCTGTGGGTGTGCCAGAAGGGGTGTTGTTGGATGCTGAAGAGCAGGCAGTGACCATGAGAATCAAGATGAGCAATGGTATGAGGCGAGTTGTCATGTGTAGATGTTAGTTTTCTGATTGTTGTATGGACTAAGGATAATCAACAATTATGAATTCAACGTTACAAAGTTCTTGCTAGATTGATTCTATGCGAGAATCGGGTAAAAAGGTGACTAGATTTATAAAAATCAAATATTCTAACTGGTTTATAATTGAATTGGATGCTCATGATGAACTACTAGTCAAAGGCAAAGATTTTGTACAAAAAAATTCGTGACAAAATATCATCTAAAGACAAAGCCAGCGAATTTCGACCTATAGCACCTGATAAACTCAATGATCTCAAACGGGTCATAAAGTCGTTTGAAAATGACCCAACCCCGATTCAATGGTGGTTGAGTTATGCAAATCTTATTCAGGATGGCAAAGCTATTCGTCAAAGACCTCAACAGTTTATCGGGCGCGACGCTATCCTTGCAAAAGCAATTGTGGCATTAGAAAAGGGTGAAACCGTTTGTTTGTACGGTAGCTCAGGCATGGGTAAAACAGCTATTGTCAAAGAACTCCAAATGCAGTGGCTGATGCGTCAACGTGGAAGCATTCTTGATATGTACGCTGGGCAAGATGCTCCTGATGGTTTGTTTCATAGTTTGGCTCGGCGGGGCAAGATGAGTGAAAAGATGATGCTGGCTGAGACAGATAAGGATAAGCAGAATCTCGCTCGGACTATTGTAGATATGATTAAGCCCTCATTGATTGTGATTGATGGTGTGAATGATGTGGCTCAAGTCTCAACCTTTATTGAAGTGATTGACTCTATTCCTGTTTTGCTTGTTTCTCGTGTAGAAATCCCAAATACAACGCTCATCCATGTTGACAAATTTTCTGAGCAAGAAGCTCTCGCACTATTGCAGTTGTTTGCTCCATATGAGGTCAACCAGCATAGTTTGTTTGCGAACCAGCTGTGCGAGTTATTGGATTATTTACCGCTTGCGATTCATATCGTGGGGCATCTCTTAAGTTATGAACCAGCCAAATGGACAATTCCCAAATTGCTACTTCATATGGCAGAAAAACGTGAAGTTCTGAACATCAACATCACCGCAAAAGGTCAGTTGGCACTCCTCATTCAGACGTGTTTAGACGTCTGTAATGATATGAATGCTACCCGCCTCTTCAAAATTGCTGGCAATTTCTTTGATGGCACGATTAACTCTAAGATGTTAGCCCTCTATGACTTTCAAGTACCTGTAATCCCCGATTCCCAAATTCAATGGGTGCGGGAGAACAATCCAGAATTCATCACCCCACACATGTCAGATGATAGCGTTCGAAACCTCATTATACGTCAACAAGTACTGAAAACGCCGTTGAATACATCGGCATATGATCGCTGGTTGAAAACTTTCCATCAGTTGGGATTATACCGATATGATCCAGAACAGACAGAAATTATTGAAGGTCAGCGTTATAAGACACTGGCTGAATACTACTATATTCCAATTCTTGTTTATCAATATGCACAAGCCCTGAAAGATACACATATTGAAGAACGCATATTGTCGGCATGTTTACATTTTGTCCAACGCTATAGTGATCCACAAAATTGGCGGGAGTGTCAGGTCAATTTAAGCACCAACCGGAATAACATTATTTATGCTGGAGAGGAAGTCTATCGTAAAGGTCGTCATGCCGATTTTTTTGATTTCCACGAAAGACTTCTTATAGACATGCGTTTTATACAGTCGTTGGGACAATTTGCGGTATGGTTAAAATGGGAAACATATTTGGTTGAAATCGGGCGCAGTGAGAAAAATCAACGACTTGAAAATCGTGGTTTAGGCAATTTAGGAACGATATATCTGAATATCAAGAGCTATTCGACAGCACGGCAATATATGAAAGAAGCTATCAGAATCGCGGAAGAATTGGAAGATTATTTGTTACAGACAGGGCTTCTTCGACAAGTAGGTTACACTCACTTTGAAGAAAGTAATTATGATGATGCACTCTACTTTTATGAAAAGTCTCTTGGGTTGGCTCAACAGAATCAACTCGTATTTGACGAATATTTAGGATTACAAGCACTTGGTGAATACTATTTGAAGCAGGATAAGCTAGAAAAGGCAAAGACATATTTTGAACAATCCCTGCCTATCGCAAAACCTTTTAACAATGTTGCTGACATCTACTCGATCCTAAATAATTTAGGATGGATAAATTATCTTCTCAAGGATTACGATATGGCTTTGCAATATTTAGAAGAGTCGATGTCCTATTCGCAAAAAGTGGGTAGCAAATATGGATTAGCGATGTGTCTCTATTATCTGGGTCGCGCGTATCTTGCCTTAGAAGACTATGAACTCGCCCACGCGCATTTAGAAGATGCTAAACATTGGCGAGACCGATTGAAATTGGTAGACCAGTTGACTGATATTGAGGACCATTTAGCGATATGCAAAGAGCAACTTCACAATGGCTGATGATTCAATAACGTGAACGAAACTTTGCCTTGACCTACTGTGCGAGTGCGCCGATGGTTTGGCAGGCGGGGCAAGAGCCGTCGGGTCGGATGATGGCATAGCCCGCTTGGGGGTCGCCCTCGTAATTGTCAAAGTCGATATTCCAGACGATGAGTAGTATCACATCTTTGCGCGTGTAATTTGAGGCAATTTGAATGGCTTG
>JANQRM010000410.1 GCA_028284565.1 Anaerolineae bacterium
TCTGTCCGGTGGCGATGGTTTTTGTCCCCAGCCGAGATGGTATCAGCCATGACCCAGCCGAGTACACGTCGGCTGAAGATTGTATGTTGGGTGCACGGGTATTGATGGGCGGGTTACTTCAGTTGGATGTGATGTTGGATTGAGTGTGTCCGCTGTATCTTAGATTGGCTCTTTTGCCCTTTTCCTTCGCTTTTAATTCGCTCGTTTTTGTATGAAATCACATATCATGTATACAGTTAAGTACATACTCGATCCATTGACACTTCTATCAAGGTGCAGAAGTAGTAAGTCATCGAAGAGGCGAAATCCCATGCGGTTTTCGTGGTTGTTTGCGGTAACACAAAAGGCATAGAGACAGCACAAATAACCTTAATGTTTGCGGTTTTGGGAACGACACATTGTGAATAAGCGTAGTCGGACCTTGTCTTGGTCGTATATTTTATTGATGACAGCTAGCCTTTCGACATGCGGTCGAGTAAAAGTTGCCCTGTGATATGGTCTGTAATTAAGATATTGGCAAGTTTGGCTTGTAGTATCCCATGAATCGCATCAACCATGTTGCGTGATGCGCCACCAAACAGAATCACTTTCAAATCCTCTTCCTTCTCTAGCCGATGCCGCAGATTAGGTATTTCTAATCCGGTTAAGCTAAATAGCGGTGGATTGACTTGTTCATTGATACAATTACCTTCAATATCAAAGAAATAAAGATCAATGTGAGCGACGGGCTTGAGTTCGCGTAGTTGGTCTGCCTGCGAAACATCGAGAACACCACGCTCCACGAGAATATTGATATAGCTTTGTTCCCACACCGACATCACAATAATATTGGCTTCTTGGATAATGCCATAGACATCCCGGATGAGAGGAAGTTGCCGTGTTTGGGCGACTTGCTTTTCCGTTTCCACCATCATAGGGACAGGAAGCCAGAAATGCCTCGCGCCGTAGGCATCTGCAAAATCCAGTGAGATAAGATTTGCGGTACCAGACCCCGCTTCTGGGCGGGTAAAGCCGTGCGTTGGGACAACTTGTAGATTGGGCAATACTTTGGTTGGATGTAAAAAACGTACCATCCGTCGTACAAACTCACGTCCCCCAGATAAGGCAATGATGTCGTCATTTGTCAATAAGTAGTCAATATATCCCGCTGTTTCAATACATATTCGAGCTTGCACATCTTCCAGAAACGTGCTGCTGTTCGGGTCGACTTTTTGATTCACGAATTCACGACCTGCCACAAGGACCACATCATCTAATCCCAGACCTTGTTGCACGTCGCGACGAGTATTGACCAGAAAACCAGTACGTTCCTCAGGCACAACCACTTTTAGGACGATGCCTTTAGCTTCTGCCAATTTCAGGGCATCAGCAATGTTTTGTCGGGTATAACCTAACTCATTTGCAATACGTACTCTGGGCAATTTTTCTTCAATGTGTTTCTTAGCGATCAAACGCAACTGCGCTTCACTTTCCCATGGTTTTCTTGTTGCCACCATCTCTACTCCTTATCAGATGTAACAAAATTAGTGCAGCTTGAGCATTCTGCCCCAATTAGCGCATTATTTTACATACTGCTTTTTTATTGGCAAGATGATATTTTCTGCTCATTTTGCTCAGAACAGCGACTCTGTGTCAGAGTGGACAATCCGGTACTGTAATTCTAGGGGTAATCCAACTGCCGTTTGTATTGGCTGGTTGTCCGCGTTGTCCATAAATTGCCAGCACACCGCATCGATGGATAGGGGACCTTCCTCCAATGCCCAAAATGTCGGGAATGCCCCTTACCGAAAATAAATGTAGTGTGAAAGGATAAATCCAAATGGCCCGTAGAAAGAAAGGTCGAAAATACCCGCGCCAGCTGACACAGGCGTTGCGAATAGTCGGTAATGAGCATTTGGATCCCGTGTACTTGGCATCCTTAAGTCAAGAGGTTCCGCTGTTAATGGTTGGAGAGCATGGGATAGCAAAAACTCGATTAACAACCCTAATCGCAGACGCTACCGGAAGCGAATATCGTCATTACAATATGTCGCAGGTTAGTTTCGAGGACTCCTTCGGTATTCCGGTTCCTGTACCGGGGACGAAAGAAATTGAATTTATTGGAAAAGGGACGGTTTGGTGTGCAACCTTCATCTTTTTCGATGAACTCAATCGTGCTCGTCCCGATCTAGCCAATAAATACTTCTCGACGATCCATGAGCGTAGTGTGCTGGGTATCGAGCTAGAGCATCTGAAACATCGGTGGGCGGCAATGAACCCCTCACAGGATGAATCGGAATATATCGACTCACAGGACTACTATCTAGGCACTGAGACATTAGACCCGGCACTGATTGATCGCTTCGTGTTTGTCGTCATCATGCCAAAACAGTTTAGTGAAGCGCAACTTCGCCTAATTATTGATCCCAATAGTTTAGCGGTTGATAACGATTTTTCACTACCTGTGCTGATCGAAGAAACGCAGACGCTCATCGAAGAGATATCGGCAGACGACTGGAACTGTGTGATTGATTATGTGTTGTGTGCTTTGCAGTTGTTGTCGAAAGCAGATTTACCGCAAACGCCACGTCGTGCCAAAATGATAGCAGAAGCGATCGTTGCCATCCATGCAAGCCGTCAAGTGCTAGAGGGGCCAGATGTCGATTGGGAACCCAGTATGCGCTTAGCCCTGTTGAATACAATCCCCCAACGTGCGTATCCAATCCCGCCACAAGAATGGACGCTAGAATTGGTGCATCAACAAGCTTATGCGTTGGCACAACATATTCAAGACCCGCGCTGGCGGAAAATCTTTCAACTGCAAGACCCGGTTGAGCGTATTTTGCTGGCAGATGAATTGGGACTTAGTGACGAAGAAATCAGTGTCTTGATTACGCAAGCCATACAAGCAGAAACGAGCGATCCTAAGCGATACGCGCTCTGTGCAAGCCTATATCTGGCTTACCATCAACAACGTAACCTCTCAACCATGGCGTGGGCAAGCATCGTCCAACCATTCCGTGAGATTGCTGAACCGCGCTTGTTAACGGTCTCTGATAACGATAATGACCTCTCATCGATTCGCTTATGGGTTCAAAGCGAAGGGATCAACGGTGTTGTTGAACGTCTGTTGCGAAACTATCTGTTTACAGGCTGGTCAGCAAAGTTGTTTAAAGGTGCTGATGTCACATGGTCCAAAGCCCGCGATGAATTCACAACCTTGTTAAAACAATTCGGCTTGTCGGAAAAACCGACCACATCGACTTCTCCATTTGGTCGGCGGCTTAGTCGCGCGAGTAGTTCACGATCTGAACAAGCCGCGGGTGTGGTCACGCAGTTAGCCAACCTGAGCCTGACGCAGGAATTCGTTCGGTTTGACATCGAAACGATCCTTTCGGATTTGGCTTCCTATTTTGATCAACCCATCGACAATGTCTCTCAGCTCATTCGAGTGTTGGAGCAGGCGAACCAACCCAAGGTTCGCAATCTGAAGATACGTTTGAAACGCCAATGGAAGAAATTGGACTTGTCGGGTGTGGCGATGCTTGCTCCGTGGTCTACCGAGTACCAGCAAGCCCTGAAACTACAACCGACAGGTCTGCAGATTGAGCTGGGTGAGAATGAAGAGCGAGAGCGAATTTCATCGCGGTTTGGTCGCCGACTTACTATGTGGCAGGCAACGGATATGTTGCTCGTACTAAACGTTCTCACACGATCTCCATCAGACATTTTGGTCATGAACCGAGAGATTGTCTTAGAGACAGCGTTCTTAAGTCGGTCTCTAGTGAGCGATGACCCGCGCTTAGTCGCTCTTGCTAAACAGCTGAATGCACGGAAAGGAGCAATTTAACAATGACAACACGAACGATACCTGATCTAGATACAAAAGCCATTATCAAGCGGATTCTCTCTGTCATTCCGCCGGGGACACTGGCAATGGAAGTGTTTATCGGCTTGTTGCAGGAAGAGTACAGTACTCGCGTCACTACCGCGGCGATTTATAGTTCTCAGCCTCCGAGATTGATTTTGAATCCTGACTTTGTCGCAGCGCATTGCCAACGTGATGAGCATTTGTTCTTGTTGGTGATGCACGAAATCTGGCATTTATTGTTGGCGCACTTACGCATCTATCCTCGGATGACGATGGCGCAAAATATCGCCACAGATACCATAATCAATGCCTTGCTAAGTCGGGAGTATAAACAACCGGAATTTCAGGGATTCTTGGATAAACTATATGAAGCTGATGAGTTTCCAGATATGTTGCTCCGCCCGCCGGCTGGCTGGTCTGCTGATACGCCCGATTATCCTAATGGGGATCATTTACCTACTGGGACACTTCGTATTCTAAAACAGCTATATCCGTCGCCGGGGTCATCATATAAAACATTCCCATTCTATAGTGAAATCGTTGACTTGTTTCGGCGACCGACGATGCCCCCCAATCCATCAGAGTCTTCGTCGGGTGGCTCTGCAGTGAATTCACCACAACCACCGAACGGGACATCGCCAACAGACCCGTCAGAACATGAGCCATCCGATACAGATAATCCACAGGCGCAATCAGCGAATGCTCCTTTGTTGCTGGGGAATCATGATGATGAGATTGATGAGTATTTGGCTTCCGATTTGTTTAGAAGTCTGTTTCGTGACATGATGCGTGGTGGAGATGATGGGCTATATGAGTTAATCGAGGGCTTTGAAGATTACCTTCAAACTCTGCAGGTTGACCAACAATCTGTCGCACATCAAGCGCGTGTCGCGTTTCGGCGTATCTTGCGACGCTGTCTCAATCGCGGTAAAGGAGGGGAGTTTATGCGCAAGCGTCAGCTCCACACCCAGTACGTTGGTCAAGGTGTCATCATGAATTCAAGAGACCGTTGGCAATGGGCGCGAGCGCAATTGAGTTCATCCTTACTTCGGAATCGTCAGCCGATGGACATTGTCATTCGAACCGATATACCGGCTTTTGCTCACGTCTATCTCGATGTATCTGGCTCGATGCGGGACTGTATTGGTTTCTTAGTCGACCTCTTGATTCCGCCCGCACGTCGCCACATGATTGAGGTGTGGCAATTTTCGACAGCCGTCCGAGCCTTGCCCATAAATGACTTGTCAGAACGGCGTGTCACTACCTCTGGAGGAACGGACTTAAATGCGGTTTTCCAACACATCATAGAAGACGTACCAGCGGATATCCGGGACATTATCATCCTGACAGATGCCGAATCACCAGAGATTAAGGCAGATTATCAAGCACAATTGGCGAAACGCGGTGTGCAATGTCACTTCGTTTTACCAACCCAAACAAGCCATATCGAAAAGTGGAAGGAATTTGCATCGACCATCACCATCTTGCCCGGCTTTGAGGGCTAACACACTCGCAATCAATGGGTATTTTGTCGCTGGATGAGATACCCGTTTTGCTTAAGTTTTGCACTGTTGTATTAGTAAATGGAGTTAATGGAACTACTCCGCACATCGTCTGCCTTAAGTAACTGTGTGCTAGATCAAGTTATATCGACCCAATTGTCGATTCGATTGGACCGTACTATAGTTGAGTCATTCGTTCGTCTGGTCTATTTCGGATGACAGCCCATGAACAAGTCTATTCTGTTGATCCTTCTCGGTTCGTTTATGCTGTTCGCTTGTAGTGGCGAGACAGCCACATTAGCACCTACCAGTGAACCCACACGTGAAGCAACTAGCACACCGACGCAATTACCGCCTCCTCCAACACAAGACCCCGAAGTCTGTACCGGATTGGTGACGACAGCCCTGAATGCTGTTGAGTTGGCTTGTGGTCCTACCGGGCGCAATGAAGTGTGCTATGGCAATGGCTCACTCTCGATCGACATCCAGCCTGATGTGCAGAATATCTCATTTGCTCAACCCGGCGATCTAGTGGACATCAACGCTCTGCGCTCTATCACGCTCTCATCACTGAATACAGCAACCGATGAATGGGGAATTGCCCTGATGAAGTTGCAGGCGAATCTAGCCGAGACACTTCCGGGACAAAACGTGACCTTTCTCATGTTCGGCGATGTGTCGTTAGAATATGCTGAAATGATCGATGGCGTGCAAGCGTTCTATTTTCAAACAGGTATTGGGCAAGCCATCTGTGCCGAGGCACCAGATGATGGGATTCTCATCCAATCGCCAAGTTCCACAACCGAAGTCGCCATCGTCATGAATGATATTGAGATTAACCTCAATGATACAATTTACGTACAGGCACAAACCGAAGACGATCTAGCAGTGAACGTGCTAGAAGGGCAGGCAGAGGTAACTGTTGGGGATGATTCAGCGATTGTCTCTGCGGGAAATCGCGTGACGGTTGCCGATGCTGATGCGGAAGACCCCATCAGTGAACCGGAACCCTTTGTTGGTGAGGCATTGCAGGCACTACCGATCAACAACCTTGAACGTCCCGTCGATATCCCTGATGTGGAATTGAACAGCACCTTTGTTGAGGATGTAGAAGGCTGGACGGGCTATCCGGATGATTCGGAACTTACTCATGTCTCAGCCGACGAAACTTCCGATGGTCATATTTGTTCAACTGATCTCAGTACAGGTGAATTCTGGTATTTCGAGTCACCGGACGATTGGGAAGGCGATCAAAGCGATTTGTACGGTGGGATGCTCACCTTCGTTCTCAAGCAATCCGCGATCGATCCACAGGATAATCAACCTGATGTCATGCTCGTCAGCCCGAACATAACCTTGCACTATGATACTGCCGTCAATCCAGACGTGAACTGGATAGCCTACAGCATCCTCCTTGATGAAACAGCAGGCTGGTTGGTTGCGGGTACGAGTGAAACCCCAACTGCAGACGACATGCAGGATGCACTGGCTTCGCTGGAAAATATTCGTATTCGCGGCGCGTATGGTTCTGGCGAAGATACGGGTTGCCTTGATAGTGTTCAGATCATCCGACTTATCGAGCCAACAACCCCCAACGAGCGTGATGAGCCTTATATCGAGCCTACACCGATGACAGAGTTTATGACCGATGCGATTGTCATCAATGTTGGTGATATCCAAGCGGGTAACATCGAAGCAATCGGTGAAGTTCATATCTATACTTTCTCCCTCACATCCGAGCAGGACATCATGTTCGCAGGGCTTGGGGCAGACGATGCCATTGTGTGGCAGTTGGAATCAAATGCGGGAGAGATTGTGTTCGAGCGCGAAGGTTTGTGGTTTGGTAATCTGGTCGGACCCTATGCGCTAAGCGAAGGGGATTATTCCCTGCAAGTGATCGGTCAAGCCAGCACGACGGGTAATTACAGCTTCCAAATTTGGGAACATCTCGAACCGCAGAGCTTCACCCTTGAACCAGGTGACATTGTAGCAAACGGCTCAATCGGTGATGGGTCAGGTCGTATCGAATCGCCCGGTGCAGTCGATATCTATACTCTTAATCTAGATCAACCGGCAGACATCTATTTCGCTGTTTTGGTAGTTCCTGAGGAGATGTTGACAGAAGCACAGGAAGTCAATAGCAAAGAGTGGCAATTAATAGACGAAGCAGGTACAGAATATTTCAGTGATACAGGTATGTGGTTCGGTAATGATCCGGGTGTCATTCCACTGGATTCCGGCATATACACACTGACCGTCAAAGCTGAACTGAACAACACCGGCATTTATCATTTCCGTATCTGGGAAATGCCTGAGCCACAAACTTTCTCCATAGCTGTCGGGGATGCTATTTCAGACGGTGTGCCCGAAGCAGGCGCAGGACATATCGAAGAGCCGGGCGCACAAGACATCTATACGCTGACCATCGACACCGAGCGACGCATTCTCTTTGATGCATTGGACGAAGACCTATCCGTCAACTGGATGCTCATAGATGAAGCTGGTAGCGTGTTATTCAACGTATCTGGCATGTGGGAGAACAATGACCCCGGTACGTACACACTTGCTCCCGGCATTTATACCATCACCATCTGGGGGCGTGGTGATGAAACAGGAGCCTATCGTTTCCAAGTGACTGACGACTCATCTTAGTAATATAGCAATCAAAGACTGAAGAGCGAGTATTATTTCGCTCTCCAAGCAAATCAATCGTGATAGCAAATTGCTGTTATTCCCAGCATCCGGAAGTCCGAAATGTATTCGTTCTCCCGATGGAGTTGTTACAGGGAACAATAGACCATAAGCTAACCATCCAGATTTCGGGACTCAATTGTCACTTCAGGGAAATCGTCGGATGGACCATGTAGCAGAAGTTGATCTTCCCCTTTGAGATAGTGATCGAAAAAGGCGATAAGGTAGGCATTAATGATCTGGGTACCCCGTGTGGCGTACACGATTTCGGGTGGAAGATCGAGGTTATGGGGCCAGTAGATGTCGTCACTGAAACTGTCGTGTATCAGCTGATCAGACGCAACTAAGTAAGTGGGTCCACCGAATTGAGCGTATGCATCATGAAAATCACCATCTGCCTCAAAAATCAGATATGGTTGGTGTATGCTTGCGAAGTCAAAGTCTGGTGGTAGACCATCCTGACTAATTGCCGCCTTGATGCGGTCATCTTTAGCAGTCGCCATAGCCGCAATACTCCCGCCGAGCGAATATCCACTCAAACCAATATTCTCTAAATCTAGGCGTTGTGCAAACTGCTCTTCCGAATTTAGGTTTTCGAGCTGATCGATTGTGAAAGAAACATCGGGAAGCGCATTATCCATCCAATCGACAAACGAATAGTCAAAACTGGCATCTCCGACTGACATCTCGTCACCGAATGCTACATCGAAGCCATATGCATGTAAGATGCTAACAACGACATAGCCATGACTGGCGAGGTCTTGAACCTGTGCGCTCTGGTTGATCGGAAGTCCACTGAGCGGATCGAAGTAAACAACGACCGGATATTGTGTCATAGCTGATGCTAGGGGAGCATCTTGATATGCAGATAAAACCAGTGTGGACATATAGGCTTCAACTTCAGCGCGTGTTGTACCCAACTGCAACGATAAATCGTCAATTGCCCAATATTTCGCTGGCTCCTCAAGATAAGGTGCTGGCTCCATATTGTCTTCGACATCTGCCGGATACCAGATCCATACCGTAACCATTTTGTTGTCATCAGAGTCTGCGGTATAGATTTCCTCTCGGCTTTCATCAATCCATTGACGGGATGTTACACCGACTTGAAACGGTCCACTCGGTGTATAGTTTGTGGTCATTTCCTGTGCTTGGACGAGAGTGGTTGTGATCGTGAGCAATATGATGATTAAGGTTCGTATTGCACTTCTATTGATACTCATCGGATTTACTCCTTTTGTATTTTGGTAATTTTGCGAAAGGGATGATACGTTGTCTTCCAGTTATGCCATTTGAGCCTCCTTCCATTTTCACCCAGCAAAGTCAAACCACACTGGTCACAACTAGTTTGAGCAGTTGATTGAGAGTTCTAACAATGTGATAAATGACTTGACTATGCCGGGTCGCTATTTATCCGGACGTAAAGCAGGTGTTTAGATGAGCCGCATGTTTCCCGCTCCTCTGGAATGGACTTAGCTGGGGGTGCCTTGTCTAGGGTCTATCGCAAAGCGGATCAATACGATAGAGTTCCCGTTCCGAACAAATCAATTGTCTGATATAACGATTTTCATTGATCCACACTGTCACTGGAGTAAGATCAACAGGCAGTGTGACAATCTGTCCTGCATCGTTCCAG
Organism: Anaerolineae bacterium; assembly: GCA_028284565.1. Next base: position 9,680 of record JANQRM010000410.1, read on the forward strand.
AATACAAATTCTTTATCATCAGGAGAGATTCTTAGCCCACTGACAAAGATCGCTGGTTCATCAGCATCACGCAGATCGTAACGACGAAGCAATTGGTGGGTTTGGACATCCCAGACGGACACCGCAGTATCTCCTGAAGACCAGCCCGATCCTGTGGCGACGAATGTCTCGTCGTGATTGAGTGCGATACTCATAACATCACTGTCTAGAGTCTTCCATTCGCTGATGACTTCACCGGTCTCTACCAAGAATTCGATGACATATCCATCAGTTGTACTGCCAAAGGCTGTGACTCCGTCTTGTGCAAACGCGAGAGCAGTCAGATCACGTCCTAAATGCAACTCACGAGTCACATCTCCAGACTCTATATCAACGAAGAAACTTTGGGTGAATATCCGAACATCTGGACTTTGGAGTTGTAAATTGTAGTACATGATCCGACCGTCGGGATGCATTTCAGTATCCACGACGCCGTGATGTGGTTCATCATGATCGAGATTGATAACCCGAACTAAGTCACCGGTTTCGATATCCCAAATCGAGATGCTGGGTGGCGTATCATAGGTGAATCCGGGGAAGGGAGAGCCGACGCTTGCGATCAGATACTTTGTATCCAGTGAGAATTCGACTGCTCGGATAAGCGGTTGCTCCATCGGAAAGCGTTTAATTTCGTCCCCAGTTTCAGCGTCCCACAGGATAACACCGTCAGCCACTGCGCCAGATGCGATGAAGCGTCCATCTGGTGACCATGCCAAGCTAAATACCAGCCCCGTGTGCCCTTCGAGACGATGAAGTTCCTGCCCCGTTTCTCGATCCCATACATAAAGGACTGACCCTACAATGTCACTTTCGCGAACAAAGCCGCCAGCAGAAAGAATATATTGTCCATCTGGGCTATAGATAACATTGCCCCAATCCCCATGATCAACTACGACACGATTATTGTGATCTCGCCCAGATATATCCCAGACTTGAGCGGACTCAAACTTAACTGCAGTCCATGTGTTGGGGTCAGTGCCGATAAGAGAAAAAAATTGTTGTCTCAATTGCGGTAAGGGATATTCCTCGCCAGTCTCGAGGTTAACGCGAACCAAAAGTCCATCCGATACTGTGCGTCTATACGATGTATATTGAAAGGATGGTTCAACATAATCAACGGTCTCACCCGGTAATACCCTGAGATTTTCTCCCGTCGTTATGTCAATCATATAGTTAGGATTACCGCCAATGAAAACTTTCGAATTGTCGTCGCTTATTGCAACTAACCTTGCTGTCCAGCCGGGTTCCATTTCTCGTTCGAATTCATGGAGACTTTCTCCAGTAGCGACATCAAAGATGATGGCACGCGCATTCGCTTGTTGGCTTTCCCAAAATCCCCCAACGATTCCTAGAGTTCCATCTACACTCGTTTCAAACAGTCCAAGAGATTGCCCTTCAAAAACATATTCTTGGATTATTTCGCCTGAGCTTGCGTCACGCAGAGAAACCCGATCAAACAACCGACTGTCACTAAGATAATCAATAGCATAAAAAAACTTCCCGTCGTTACTTGGATAAACAAAGTCAATCGACTCATCTATCGAGGTTTGGTGAGTTTCCACGCCCGCTTGTATATTGATGATAGTTAGCTGTGCATCGCTTCCCTCGCCATTGAGAATCGCCAGATGAGAACCATCAGAACTGAATTTAGCGTAACGCTCCCTATGTTCTTTTGAATGCTCATAAATCAACTCGCCGGTTGTTGTATCCCATACTAGGACCAAGCTATCTTCACATTTGCCAAGCATTAGGTATCGAACAGAGGGACTCCATCGCACTCCACAAATTGTCCCTTCTGGCAATGCGAACTCAAACCGCACACCCTCTTGATTGGCGATCCGGTCTAAAACACGCTGTGACTCTGGCAACACCAAATTGTCCCTCGCGGATTCGATAGCCAGTGCATGAGCCAGTTCATATTCACCTTGTTCCAGAGCAGAATTGGCTGCAAACGCCAGCGCACGCCGCTGATTCTCATCTGCATTACGTTCAGCTTCACTCCGTGCGTCTGCTTCATTATCGCGTGCCACTATCGCCTCGTTCCGTTGATTTAGAGCGAACAGTCCAAATCCGCCACTGAGTATCGTCGCGATGGCAAACACGGCTACCAAGGTTCGCAAAAGTGTGCGAGAGCGTTGCTCTTGCGCTACTTCGCGTGCTTGCCTTTCTGTTTCAGCGATTTCCAGCTTTTTGGCTTCCTCTACACTGGCTTGTATGAATTCACTTTCTAATGGAGTCAACGCGAGTTCTGTTTGTTCACACCACGTTGCAACTTGTTCAAGGCGCGTGCCGGTCAGTAAATAGCTCCGGTCACGGTCATTGTTGTGCCATGCTTCTGATGCTTGTGCGATAATCCGCTCCTGCCGGATGTCATCGCGGGTGTCGTTGAGCCATTGTCGTAATCTGTCCCACTCCCGCAGAATGGCTTCGTGGGCAACCTCAACTGTTGGGCGACGTGTCGATGGATCGTAGTCGAGAGACAAGAGACGTGAGCCAGCATAGAAATCAATGATTTCATCCATTCGCTCTGTGTCAGGCGTGATCGCTAGCAATTCGGATCGCTCGACCCGCCTGCGGGTATCTTCTGCTCCTTCGCCGAGGGTAACCAATCTCAAGAACAATTGTTTGACTAATTCTCGTCCTGCTTCATTCTCTTCAAGGTAGATTTCATCCGCGCGTTTCGCCAACGCGCCACCTGTGCCGCCAATTTCCTGATAAGTTTCTAACGTCAGATTGCGACCATTTCTTCGCTCAAAGAGTTCGGTCAGTGCGTACTGTAACAGGGGCAGTGCGCCGGGTTGGTAATGGACATCGGAGACTATACGACTCACGAGACCATCTTCAAAGATCATGCCGACCTGTTTGGCAGGCTGATAAACGGCTTGCTCTAATTCCTCAGCACTCAAAGGAAGAACTGTCTCGACGCGATCTTGCATCAACTTGCCAAAATCAGGATATTCTAAGGGGCGATCATAGTAGTCTGCACGCAAGGTGACGACGACCCGTACCCGACTACGCTCTTCAGTGACCGCATATTGGAGCAAGCTCAACAACTGTTGACGCTCTGCCTCGGCATCCACCAGTGTGAATACTTCTTCAAACTGGTCAATGATGATTAAGAGTTCACTGCCATCATCGGGTAGCACAAGATTGGCAACCCTCACCAATCCGCGCTCATCTCGTCGGAGATGTTCATTGAGTTGCCTCGTTTCTTGGGATGAGACACGTGTGAGTGCAATTTCGAGTTCGTCCAGCGGGTGTCTACCGGGCAAGAAATCAATAATATACCAGTTGTCCGACCCCGGCAGGTCACCACGCCACAGTGCTGGAGTCAAGCCAGCTTTGACAACGCTTGATTTACCGCTACCTGACGGTCCAACAATTGCGAGAAAGCGTTTGTACGCTACATTTTCTTGTAAACGCTTCAAGAGTTTGTGAATGAGCTTTTCGCGTCCAAAGAATTCCTGCGCATCGGCGGCTTGAAACGCTAGCAATCCTTTGTAAGGATTCACAGGTTCGGGTAGATGGCTCAAACTACTCAGATGAGTATCCGTGCGAGCGACAATCAGATCAAGTTCGCGCGCTTTAACAATAGCTTGAACGCGACTGCGGACGTTGAGCTTGCGATAGATGTTTTTGTTATACCATTTCACTGTCGCAACTTCGACAACCAGAGCTTCCGCAATCTCACGATTCGATTTGCCTTCAATCAGCAACTTCAATACCTCTTGCTCACGAGGTGTCAGAAGTTCAACAAGACTGACAGAAGTGGATGGTCGATCTAATCCAGCGGCTTCTCGTAAAGCCTGAGCTAGGGCAATGGCATCTTTGAAACGCTGTTGAGGATCCTTAGCTGTTGCCTTCTGAATAACCTCATTCACATCAGTGCTGATGCTGTTTTCTAGCATGTTTAGGGTGGGAAGCGGCTCATTGAGATGCTTGTAAAGACGCTCAATCGCATTGAGATTCGGGAAGGGATGTTCACCTGCTAACATCTCATATATCACCACACCAAGACTGTAAATATCTGTCTTTGGGGTGACTGCTTCACTGCGTGCCTGTTCTGGAGCTAAATAGTCTGGTGAACCTATTATGGCATCTGGACTTGTATGTTTGTCGATTAATGCGTGATCTTTGGCAATGCCAAAGTCAGCCAAATACGCATTGCCATCTTCATCAAGCAAGATATTCCCCGGTTTGATGTCTCGATGAATGACCTGATTACGATGAGCTATATGTAATGCCTGTGCCATTTGTTCAAGGATTTGTACAGTTTCTTCTATACTTAGAGCACCTTGTTGATGGATTAAGTCATGAAGACTCCCGCCTCGGAGCCACCTCATCACTAGATAGGCACCATCTGGATCACGCCAGTAATCGTAGAGGGGGACGATATTCATATGCTCAAGTCGGGCAATCAAGTGTGCCTCCGATTCGAAACGTCGAATGAAGTCAGGCTGATTGGCGAATCCCGGCAAAATGATCTTCATAGCAACTTCGCGCCCAACCGTCGTTTGATAGGCGCGATACACCGCCCCAAAACCACCGGATCCAATCCGTTCCTTGAGTTCATAGCCTTTGATTTGATTTCCAATCCGCCGTTCCATTGCCACGACTCCAGTTTCGCTAGACAATCTCAGTCTAACGCAAAAATTGCCTTCTTATGGCATATTCCCCACTTTTCCCCCACCAGCTCTTGGGTAATGCAGTAATCGCACATTAGTCGATCATTAAGAGGCATGAAAATTAGAGCAAAGCTACAGGATTTCCCTATGTGTTTTGTTATCATTACACACGCTTGTGTGCTCTTTAGGAACTCTGCATTTAGGCTATTGCAATGTATTGTGATAGGGTGATCATCCTTGAAGATCTACACGAGAAAATTTAGATGTAAACTTTCGGTGTGTGTTGGAATAAAGAGGAAAACATATGGATGTTCTTTGGATAGGTATTGCATTTGTTGCAGGAATTGTTGCCCAAGCGATTCGGATTCCAACGATGGTGGGTTACTTGATGGCGGGCTTAGTCTTATCAGTCATTGGCGTCCCAGACAATAGCGATATCATCATTCTAATTGGCGATCTCGGAGTAACATTGTTGTTGTTTACTATTGGCTTGCATTTGCGCCTCAAGAGTATTATGCAACCCGAGGTGTTGGGTGTCGGCAGCATCCATCTGATTATCAGTACGCTGGTTTTCGTTACCATTGGCTTACTGATTGGTTGGGACTTAATGACAGCTGCTACGGTTGGTATAGCACTTGGATTCTCAAGTACTGTACTTACAGCCAAAACATTGGAAGCGCGAGGTGAGATCAACGCTTATCATGGCCGGGTTGCAATTGGTATTCTGATTATCCAAGATGTTGTAGCGATTGGCTTATTGGCAGTTAGTGGTGGCGGTCAGCTTTCCCCCCTAGCGATTGGATTAGTTGCACTGGTCTTGCTACGTCCACTTCTAATACGATTACTGGTCTGGAGTGGCACCGAAGAACTTTTGCTCGTTTACGGTCTGTTCCTTGCACTCGGGACAGGGGTAATCTTCAATGAAGTTGGACTCGATAGCAAATTGGGTGCGCTGGTAGCTGGTTTGTTGCTTTCAGGGCATCCTCTAGCCGATGAACTCTATGAAAAACTGTGGGCGCTCAAAGAAGTGTTCTTAATTGGCTTCTTCCTCCAAGTGGGTCTAACAGGATTACCTTCTCTATCGGAAGTACCTCTACTACTGCTACTTTTGGCACTTCTACCTATCAAAGGCATACTGTTTTTCGGCATGTTCTTAAGATTCAAGCTCACAGCACGCACAGCCTTTATGTCGAGTGTTGCGCTCACAGCCTATAGCGAGTTTGCTTTGATTGTTGTATCGTCCGGAGTTGCGGGAGGCACGATTCCCGCCAATATCCTGTCCATGGTCACTTTGTTGGTTTCTGTGTCGTTTATAGTCAACGCACTATTAGGGCGCTTTGCCGAAACGCTTTGGGGTTTTATCGACCAATCGGCATCACAGATAGAAGCAGAGGTTGATCATCCGGAACACATTCCTAGTAGTATTGGCCTCGCTGGGTATTTGATCGTAGGAATGGGACGAGCAGGTACCGCTGCCTATGACTATCTGATGGAAAATGGTCAGCGTCCACTTGGCGTTGATGCCGACCCACAGCAGATCGAAGCGCACTTAGAGGATGGTCGGCGTGTCATTTATGGAGATTCGCAAGATACGAATTTCTGGGGAGCATTTGACTTGTCGAATCTTAAAGCGATTCTTTTACTCATACCGGACAAATCTCGCAAACTACAAACGACTCAACTCATTCGGCAAGCGGGTTATCAGGGGCATATTCATGCACTGGTACGCTACGATGATGATGTCAGTGACCTACTCGAAGCAGGTGTCAATGAAGCTACACATCCAATTTCTCATGCTGCACGCGAAATTGCCATGGCGCTCGTTGAGTCGCAAACTTTTGATACCGCCGTCTAGAAAGGCTCGTTGTGAGTGATGTCCTTTATGAATCATCATCACTGCCCCTGTTGCAATATGCGCTCACTGAATAATCGAGCAGCGGGATGGACGTATTGGGCGAAAGAACGACGAGCTGGTCTAATTCTATGCCCATCTGGTGGGGAGTAGAGACCGCTGAATTACTCCCCCAGATACCCAACCTATATACTCTGTGCATTCGCCTTTTGCCTGATTTCAGCAATTTTGGTAAATGTTCAGTAATGGGTTAGAAAATGCCACTACTCCCCAGAAGCTATCGGTCGTTCTACGTCGGTGCGACATTATTGCGTAACGATTAACGGTATCCGTCAAAAACCTGAGCAGGGTATTTTTCTATGGCGGTGTGATTTAGGCTCATGCCTAATCCGGGTGTTTGTGGTAAGAGGAGATAGCCATCTTCAAACTCGAGAGGATGAGTCACGACTTGGGCAAAACGCTTGGCATCGTCTGAAGAGCCGATGGTTTCTAGCATATAGAAATTGGGAATACTGGCACATACATGCAGACTCGCTGCCGTACACATTGCACCATTGGGATTGTGTGGTGCAATCGAGACATAATGGGCTTCGGCTATTGCCGCCATCTTACGGGCTTGGGATAAGCCCCCACAGTTAACCACATCTGGTTGATAGATACTGACCGCACGGTGTTCCATCAGGTGTGTAGCATCGAATATTGTGGCAGTGCGTTCACCCGATGCAATGGGGATGGGACTCCGTGCTTGAACCCATGCTAAAGCGTCGATATTTTCTGGGGGAATAGGTTCTTCGACAAAGAGGAGATTGTAGGGTGTAAGGGCTTCAGCGAGGCGAACAGCATTGGCTGGACTGAAGCGACCATGACAATCAACGGATAAGCCCATCTCATCTCCAACGGCATCGCGGGCAACTTCAAAATAGGTGGCGATTTCTGTCAAGATATGGGGTGAGAGGTATTCAGTCTCTTTATGGCTTCGGTCAATGTTACCGAATGTACCAGAGTATCCTCCTGCATCGGAGGTAGATGTCCCTTCAACAGAGACTTGCTGGCTCGCCCCATAAAAGATGGGTAGAGTCGTTTTGATCGCTTTGTAGCCTTGCTGTTGACGCTCACGGACATTCTTTGCAAAGATTTCTGGTGAACCGCCGCTGGCACAATGGGCATAGACCAACACCTTATCGCGAGTGGGTCCGCCGAAGAGACGATATAAAGGCACGTTCAATTCTTTACCCACAATATCCCAGAGAGCAATTTCAATCGCACTAATGGCAGTGGTGTGCATCGTCCCACCAACCCAGAAGGAATCTCGATAGAGTTTTTCATAAAGGTCTTCGATACGGCGGGGGTCTTTGCCGATGAGTATCCGCCCCATTTCCTCGATGTATTGCGCTATCGTTCTTGAGCGACGTTTCATCACGGTTTCTGATGTGCCAACGATTCCAACATCCGTTTCTATCTCTGTGAATATGCCATTGCGAAAGCCAAGCGATAGTACATAGACTCGAATGCTCTTTATTTTCATGATGAGAATTCCTAGAGCAGGTTTTGCTGTTGCATTAGGATTTTAACTTGCTCACGCTGGTCGGCGGACAGAGGATAGAATGGTGGGCGAGAATAGCCCCCATGTTTGCCCGATAAGTTGAGGAAGGTGCGCCAGATTTCGAGATCATTGGCTTTGCCACCGAGTCCTGTCGGAGCATAAAACAAGTGTGTGAAGGGAATCATGGTGTGCCAGATAGCTTGCCCGCGCTTAAGGTCGAAATCGACACAGATGGCTTGGTAGAGTGCCACGGCTTGCGCTGGCATGGCATTGAGAAAACCACTGACCCATCCGTGTGCGCCAGCCGATAAACCTTCTAACGCAGTGCGGAATCCCCCATGAAAGACGCGAAAACTATCCGGGCAGAGGTAACGCAGGTCGTGGATGCCTGCATTCGAGGCGAAGGTATGCTTGATGCTTTGGAAGATACCCTCCGAAACAAGATCGGCAATTTCCCACGGATTGAGTTCGACTGTCCCAGCATAGGCGGGATTGTTATAGAACATGATGGGAAGGGAGGTGTTTTGTCGAACTTTGCGGAAATGAGCGATGATGGCGGGTTTGGGCGGTTTTTGATAAATAGGGGGCAGAATGACTATCCCATCTGCGCCTGCTTGTTCCGCAAATCTGGTAAGTTCAATCGTATGGCGATCACTATAGACGCTGGTGCAAACGTAAACCGGAACCCGTTTCGCTACGGTCTCGATGACAGCAGTGATAACTTGACGACGTTCTTCTAAAGTTAGGGAAATGAATTCGCCTGATGTGCCAGTCACGACAAGTCCGTGTACGCCTTCATGAATTAACCAATCGGCATGATGTTGAGTGGCTTCGATATCGAGGTCGCCCTGTTCGGTAAACATCGTCATCATGGCGGGGAAGACCCCACTGATTGAAGGAGAGAATACACTCATGGACTAAGCTCCTGTGATTAGGCGGGGTTAATAGACTCATTTGCAATTAATATGTCGCCATTAAAGACGGCTTGGGTAATCAATGATGCCGCGCCGATGGTTGCTGGGTCTGGTTTCAAGTTGGAAATCACAACCTGAGTTTCCCCATATGTTGGGTGGAGATGCGCGAGTTGTTGGACCGCGTGTTGGGCAATTTCGTGGGCTTCATCCCCCGCAAAAGCAATGGATTGTCCACCAATGATTAACATATTGGCACTCAAGAGTTGGATGGCACTCCTAATCGCGTGTTCCAAATGACGGGAAAAGCGACTGCGGAGTCCTCGTACCAGCACATCGCCCTGCTGGATAGCTTCTATCATTTGAGACAAGGTCGGTTCATGCCTGTGCCAATATGCACCGATATGGTTCCCGATATTTGCGTTGATGAGTTCTTGGAGTTGTGAACGAAGGGCTTGAGTCGTGATTTCGGTTTGGATACAGCCTGTTTTACCACAATAGCATAGACGGGGTTCGCCTGTGTCAAGTACATGGCTAAAATCTCCGGTGATGCCTGCTGGAAAACCACTGCGGACGAGCATATTGGAAGCAACTAATGCACCTGAAACCCCCGTATCTACATTGAGATAGGCGAAATCTGAGACCCCACGAGCAGACCCATAGAGTGCTTCGGCAAGTGTGGCGGCGTAGACACGCCAATCGGTTTTTACGGGTAGGTCAAATCGTTTTCGTAAGACCGTCGTAATGGGAACACGATTCCAGTCGTGGCGAAAGGGCATCGACAAAGCCATTCCCTGTTTGGGGTCAACGAGTCCCTCTGTGACCACACCAATACCAAGGGGTTGCCTCTGGTACATTTGTTGGTCGCTCCACAAGGTATCTATGATGTCTATCGCCAAATCAAGTACGGCTTGGCTACTCCAATCGGCGGGTGCAGGTTCTGCATGGTCGGCGAGGATTGTGCCATCCAGCCCCATCACGGCTCCAGCAATGGAATCAGAGGTA
>JANQRM010000414.1 GCA_028284565.1 Anaerolineae bacterium
CTTTCGGTATGTTGGTTCAGCAGGAACTGAGTAAGCGGTATTTTAATGGCTTACTCGTGGTTTTTGTCACCGCATTTATTGCTGGGCTGGGTGCGAGCACGGCACGCTTTTTTAGTCCCACTCCAGAGATTGCACTGGCTTCATCTGTCTTATTACTCGTGCCGGGAGTGCATCTGATTAATTCGGCTGAAGATTTAATTGAGGGGCATATGCTATCGGGCATTGTACGTGGGATTTTGGGTGCGATCATTTCTCTGGTCTTGGCTTTGGGTTTGCTAATCGCTATTCAGATAAGTGGGGTGTCGCTATGATGAGCCCTGTTGAACCGATTGTCCTCATTCGCAGCGTGATTTGGGCATCCTTGGCGGCATTGGGTTTTGCTGTGTTATTTAATGTACCCAAAAAAGCCTTACTAGGATGTCTACTCTGTGGAGCATGTGGCTACACAGTTAGAACCATTTTGGATTTGCAATTCAATGTTTATATCGGTGTTGCCACTTTAATCGGCGCAACCTGTATTGGTTTTCTGGGCATTAATTTTGCTCGATACTGGAAGATGCCAACAACGATATTTACTGTCAGTGGCGCTATTCCGCTTGTACCGGGCGTATTCGCCTATCGTACAATGCTGGGGATACTTGCTATTGCCGATTTACAAACCAAAGCTGAGCCTGCACTTGTGATGGAAACGATGACCAACGCGATCAATACAGCATTTATTCTCGGCGGGATTGCACTAGGTATTATCGCACCAAAACTTATCTTGTTGCGTTTGAAACCAATTGTATAGGCAGACTAGACGTTGAAGCATTCGTTATAGGATGGGCTAAAACGATTACTTGGCTGGGTATTTTGCTTTGAGTCCCTTTCTAATTTCTTTATAAGCCCAGTCATAGTGACTACTTGTTGCTGATGTGAAATACGAGCCTAACGTTGTTGATTTGGTCCATTTATATACTTTTGGTGTGAACAATTCTTCATTCGATATTTGCTCGATTATATTGATCGTTTCCTTGTGCGAAGCCAACAGGTTGGCTTGTATCTTATCAAGAGAGGAATCTTTATGTTTTTCATAAATCGCACGATTTAAGTCAGGAATCTGTCTCCACGTGTAAGTCTCTGACGGAGTAATGGGTGTCTCTCCAGCTTTCCCAGCACAATACCAAGCTAAAGTCATTTTTTGCCACTCAGTCAGATGCGCCAAGACATCCTTCACCGACCAGTCGCCAACAATGTCCGCTTCAGTAATTTGATCTTCGGTTAACTGGTCGACTTCAGCTTGTAACTTCTCCCAATTCTGCCTTGCTTGCTCAAGTAATTGATCTTTCGATTTTGGTCTAGGCATTAGGTCTCCTTATATTTTTTATCAGACATATTTAATTCGCCAAAGGAGTGGTCGATTGTTCTTCAATATCGACTATTAAGGTCTTTAATCGTTCTGCTCGACCTTGGGAGAGTTTTCCTGAGCGTAAGGATGCTTTTGCCAGTTCAGAGATTGCCTGAGCTGGATTTAATCCTTTGGGACAAGCATCAATACAATTCGACACTTTATGACAACGAAATGCGCCATTTTCTGTGGCACCTTCATCGAGCCTTTCATTAGGAGCTTGGTCTCGCGGGTCCATAATCCGCATAAAGGCTTTGAGCAGGGCATGAGGACCGAGATAATCTTTGTTGCTGGCGATAATGGGACAGGCTGAATAACACGCTCCACACATGATACAAGTTTCCGCTAGCTTCAAGGCATCCACTTCGGCTTGTGACATACGATATTCTTTTTCTGGTGTATCTGTAGATGGAATGAGCCACGGCTTTACCCGCTGGTATTGTTCCCAAAAAACGGAGCGATCAACCACTAAGTCCTTAATCACAGGGAGATAAGGCAGGGGTTCGATAAGTACGGTGTCTTTCTTACTGAACCATCCACCTTCATTTGCCACAGTAAGCAGTGGCTTGGTACACACCAGCGTATTCTGCCTGTTGACCATCATGGCACAAGACCCACAAATAGCATGACGGCAGGAGCGACGGAATGTCAGACTGCCATCTTGTGTTGCCTTTATCTCTTCAAGCGCATCTAATACGGTTTTATCGGAGGAAGCCATGACTTGATAATTCTGATAATAAGGTTTCTCATCTTGCTCAGGATTGAAGCGTTTCACCCGAACCGTTACCATTTTTGAAACTGTCATCTTGATGTCTCCGCTTTTTGGTCGTATCTGCCTAATACTTTCGTTCTTGGGGTGGATAACGCTCCCAATCAATCTCGACTGCTTTATAGGTGAGTTGGGGTTTGCGATTCGAGTCCCGTTTGGCAAGGGTGTGTTTTAGCCATTGGTCATCATCACGCTGTTGATAATCGGTGCGGGCATGCGCGCCACGACTTTCCGTCCGAGCCAATGCGCCAGCAAGGACAACCTCGCTAAACGTGAGCAGATTTTCCGTCTCTAAGCCCATGAGAATATCTGTATTAAAGCGTGAACTTTTATCCATCACTTCAGCTTGTTGGAAACGTGCTGTCAATTCTTCCAATTTAGATAAGCCCGCCTTGAGCTTGCTATCATCACGGAAGATGCCACAGTTGTTGGTCATATTCCATTTGAGTTCTTCTGCCAACGATGCAACATTCTCGGCGTTGCCCTTTACATTGGGATTGTTAATTAACCGTTGAATACGCTCACGTTGTTTGGCTTCAAGATTATGGGGGTTGCCTGTTGGAATTTGTGCGCCTTGCTGAATATAGCGTGCCATTTCATAACCTGTGCGACGACCAAACACGGAGGCTTCCAGTAGGCTATTCGTTCCCAGTCGATTCGCTCCATGTACACTCACACAAGCACACTCTCCGGCGGCAAAGAACCCAGTAAATGGTGAGCCAGATGAATCACGAATGACCTGTCCATTTACGTCGGTGGGAATACCCCCCATGCTATAATGCGCTGTGGGTTGGATTTTGGCTGGGGAATCGATGATGTCCACACCCAGAAAATTCATCGCAATTTCACGGACTTGCGGTAAGCGTTGCAAGATTTTCTCTTTCCCAAGATGACGCATATCCAGATAGATGCCTTGGGCATCCTCACCGACACCACGCCCTTCATCTATTTCGGTTTGCTCACTGCGACTGACCAAATCACGCGGGGCGAGTTCCATCTTATCCGGCGCATAATTTTCCATGAACCGATGCCCGTCCGCATTGATGAGATACCCCCCTTCACCTCGACAGGCTTCACTCATTAGAATGCCGTGTTTATAAATTCCTGTCGGATGAAATTGCACAAATTCCATATCCATCAGCGGTACGCCTGCATTGTAGGCAATGGCAACGCCATCTCCTGTGTTGGCTGTGGCATTCGATGTAATTTTCCAAGCGCGTCCATAACCACCTGTGGCAAACATGACGGCTTTGCCAATGAGCGTATGTAACTCGCCCGTCATAATATCCATAGCAACAACACCATAGGCTACATCATCCTGAACCAGCAGTTCTAAGACGTACCACTCACTATAAAATTGAACGTCGTGTTTGAGGCATTGTTCGTGAATCGTGTGCAATAACACATGCCCCGTCCAATCCGCCGCAAAGTTAGCGCGTGGTGCGCTATGCCCCCCAAACCGTCGCTGATTAATTCGTCCATCCTCAGTTCGGCTGAAGACACACCCCATCCGCTCATATTCATAGACAATATCAATCGCGTCATGCACCATGATTTCGATTTTGTCTTGGTCGCCTAACCAGTCCGAACCCTTGATCGTGTCAAATAGATGTAGTTCTGGGCTATCAACTGGGTCATCTTGTGGTGGAATTTGTTCCAAAGGTCCGCGTGCTTGTGTCGCATCAACAGGACGCACATTATTCAGTGCCGCCGCAATCCCCCCTTGTGCCGCACCACTATGGCTCCGTAGCGGATGGACTTTACTCAAGACTCCAATATCGGTCACGCCTTCACGTGCCGCCACCATCGCCGCCCAGCTACCTGCTAAACCTGCCCCAACAATAATGATGTCATGCTGAATGATCTGACTCATGCAAATCCTCTCAATTGCTCAATCTCATTGTGTAGATAAGCGAGGAATCTGCTTAGTGCAATATGTCACTATATCCTAGTGCATTTTGGTCTAAATGCATGGTGAAGTCTGAGGGATAGCTTCTTCGACCTCTTATTTTATTGTCGTCAATTTATTTCGTGTGTGAAATCGACTTGATCTTAGATCGCAATTACCAAACATGAAATGAAGGGATGGAGGTGACAATTTAGATTATGTCACCCTAATCCAATCAATAGATGAAATTCGTCTAAATAATCTAAGTGATAGGTCGCTCGACCAAATGGTTCATGAAATCGTTTCAATTGAATTGGGTTGATGGAGGTCAACTGGGATGGTTGCGCCTTCGTCTGGGGATGCCCAGTGAACCGCGTTGTTGATGATGTTCTGCACATCCGGGTTAGCGTAAATTGGGAAGGTTTCATGTCCCGGACGGAAGTAGAAGATTTTCCCGCGTCCACGCCGATAGCAACAGCCACTGCGGAAGACCTCACCGCCTTGGAACCAGCTAATCAGCACGAGTTCATCGGGTGGTGGAACCTCGAAGGGTTCGCCATACATCTCGACATGCGGAATTTCGATAGAGTGATTCACGCCCTTCACAATGGGATGCCCCGGCTCGACAACCCATAGCCGTTCCCGTTCCGCGACTTCGCGCCATTTGAGGTCGCAGGTTGTCCCCATGAGACGCTTAAAGATTTTGGAGTGATGTCCCGAATGCAAAACGATAAGTCCCATGCCATTCAGAACCGCTTTTTGCACACGATCTACAATCAAATCATCGACCTCAGCATGTGCCATGTGTCCCCACCATGTCAGCACATCCGTCTCTTGGAGGACTTCTTCCGTCAATCCATGTTCGGGTTCGTCAAGGGTGGCAGTGCGAACAATAAAGCCCTGTGTCCGCAAAAAGTTGGCGATGACACTATGGATGCCATCTGGGTAAATTCGCTTAACGTCGTCTTTTGTTTTCTCATGCCGAAATTCATTCCAGACGGTGACGCGAATGGGTTGTTCCATGAGTTAAATGCCTTTCAATCATCAATACGGTTTGTCGGATTTTATCAGACGTTCAAAGATGGACATATAGGCGGTGGCGGTGGATTCGGCAGAGAAATGTTGCAAGACGCGCGCCCTACCCGCCTTGCCCAAGCGGTCTCGTAACTCCGTATCTCGAAGTAAATGTATCACGTGTTTCGCCAGTGCCTCGGCATCCCCCGAATCCACAAGATAGCCTGTTTCGCCATCGATCACAGTTTCCGAAGGTCCCCCGCGATTGGTGCTGACGACTGGTTTGCCTGTTGCCATTGCCTCCAGATTGACCTTGCCGTAACTCTCGAATTC